>SKHK01000156.1 GCA_007117005.1 Paracoccaceae bacterium | reverse complement strand
GCGGGTGGTCGTGCCGCCGGGGCGGGGCGCGGCCTCGGGCGGGCGGCGGGTGGCCTTGTCACCCAGGATCTGATGCGGATCATCCACGCCCAGCCGCTGCCAGCCCCGCGCCTCTGTCTCCGCCCCCATGGGCTGCGTGGCCCGCCCCCAGACGCGCTGATGCTCCATCTGGGCCATCATCTCGTCCTCGGTCTGGCCGGCGAAAAAATTCCATTTCAGATTGTATTCGCGCACGTGGTCCTTGCAGAACCACAGGTAATCGTCCAGCGCCTCTGGCGAGCGCGGCGCGCGGTACAGGCCCGGCTGGGTGCAGCCCGGGTGCTCGCATTGGCGCGACGAGGTTTCGACGGCCCCCGACATGGCGCGCCGCCCACGCGTGCGGCGCTTCTTGTCGGTCGACGCGCGGATATCGAAATTGAAAGGGTCCTTGCTCATGCCGTCCTTGTCGCGCCGTGGCTCTTTGCGGTGCCTGTTAAGACCCTTGCGGATCGGGGGGATGAGTTTAGGTTCAACCGGCGGTGACGGAAAGGGTTTGTGAAAGGATCAGGGCAGGATGACGGTGCAGAATCGTGTGATCGACGAGATCGAGGCCCGTTTGCGCGCGGCCTTCGCCATCACCGACCTGACGGTCGAAGATGAAAGCGAAAGCCATCGCGGCCATGCCGGCTGGCGCGAAGGGGGCCAGACGCATTTCCACGTCGCCCTGCGCTCGCCGGATATGGCGGGGTTGACCCGGCTGGCGCGGCACCGCGCCGTGCATCAGGCATTGGGGCCGGACCTGGTGGCCCGCATCCACGCGCTGCGCATGACCCTGGCGCCGGACTGAGCCGCGCCGAGGACATCAGGGTCGGACAAACGACACTGGCCCATCGACACTAGCGCATCGAAACCGGCCAATGCCCCTGCCGCGCGCCCTTGCGGCGTTTGCGGGTTTTCAGTCCTCGTGACGCTGCGCGCGCAGGGCGGGTTCGCGGCGGGTTGCCGCCTCGTCGGCCATGGACCCCGCCTGCCCCAGACGGGGTTCGGCACGAAACCGGGGCACGGCATGGACGCTATGCGCGGCTGGCTGCGCCGGAACAGCGGGCGCATGAGCCTCGGCCACCGCGTCTGGGTCCGGCCAGTCCGCGGCGCCCGCATGCAGGGGCGGTTGTGATGCCACCGCCGGCGCTTCGGCCGGCAACAGGGCGCGGCGGAACACAAGAACGGTCTGTGTGCTTTGCTTTTTGCTCATCAGCCCCTTGCGCTCTTCGCAGGGCAGCGCCTCGGCGCGCAGGTATTCCCAACCCTCCTCGGCCTCGCGGTTCAGCGCCTCGGTCAGCAAATGCGCGAATCTTTCGCCGGTGGTCTTTGCACCCTTGACCTTGGTTGTACGCTGAGGGGCCGGAATGACCTTGTACTCATAGTCTTCCATGGGCGCTCCGGGGTTGCTGGCGGTGGCGGGGTTTCGCCTGCCTTCTGCGCGAAACCAGCCCACAATGCAAGCACCCGCCCGGCACCCGGGCGCGCCCGCGATCGCGCCCGCCGGGCAGCGCAAAACCGTTGCCGGCGCTTGCGAGACGGTGCTAGGTTGCGCCCTCAACCAGTTGCTGGAGCCATCCATGAAGCGACCCTTCCCCGTTCGTCCGGCAGGATTTGCCGCCCTTCCCGCCATCTGTGCTCTGGCCATCGGCCTCATGCTCGCCACGCCCGCGCCCGCGCAACTGGGCGGCATCATCACCGGTGACAGCATCGACCGCGTGGCCCAGCTTGCCGGGCGCTACGGACCGGCGGAACGGCAGTATGACGACCCCGACGCCCCCTGGGTCCGTGCCGAAATGGACGGCGTGATCTACAGCATCACCTTTCTGAATTGTGACAACGGGCGCGACTGCAGCTCGGTCCAGCTTCGCGCCTGGTGGGACGCGCCCAACGACTATTCGGTCGCGGCGATGAACCGCTGGAACCGCGACCGGCGGTTCAGCAAGGCCTATCTGGATGCCGGGGGCAACCCGACGGTGGAATTCGACATCAACCTGGCCGGGGGCGTGACGGCGGTGAATTTCGACGACACGCTGCAATGGTGGCAAGTGGTGCTGGAAGAATTCGTCGCAGAGGTCATCGACGGGCCGCGGGGCCAGTAAGGGAACGGCGCAACGCGCGGCGCGGGATTGCCTGCCGGCATCGGTGCCACGCGCGGCCATGCTTGCAGCGCGACAGCGCCTGTCCTAGAACGCGGCCCAGCCCTTCAGCGGAGCCCGCGCGCCATGCTCGACCTGACATTCACCCCGCCCCAGCCGAAAACCATCGCCGGCGCCACCGGCGACTGGGAACTGGTCATCGGCATGGAAATCCATGCCCAGATCAGCAGCCGGGCAAAACTGTTCTCCGGCGCCTCTACCGAATTCGGGGCAGAGCCCAACAGCAATGTCAGCTTCATCGACGCGGGCATGCCGGGGATGCTGCCGGTAGTGAACGAATTCTGCATCGAACAGGCGGTGCGCACCGGGCTGGGGCTGAAGGCGGCGATCAACCTGGTCAGCGCCTTTGACCGCAAGAACTATTTCTACCCCGACCTGCCGCAGGGCTATCAGATCAGCCAACTGTACCACCCGCTGGTGGGCGAGGGCGAGGTGATCGTCGAAATGGGCGCGGGGGTGGGCCGGCGTG
>SKHK01000295.1 GCA_007117005.1 Paracoccaceae bacterium | reverse complement strand
CGGGCGACTCCGCGCCGGACTGGCCCGCCGTGCTGGCCGCAGCCAGCACGGTCGCCCCGCCGCCCCTTGTCCGCCAGCTGCGCCGGCTGCAGCGCAGCGGCGCTAAGCGCAGCTTCGAATTGAAACTGGTGACGGCTTTCATGGCCCTGCAGGGGCGCAACGCGGCAGCGCAAGCCCGTTACCGGGATCTGCTGCACGACTATGATCCGTCCCTGCCCCTGCCCCTGCCCGATGACCTGACAGAGGCCGAATTCAGCGGCAAGGGGGTGGGCGCGGGATCGCTGAACAGCTATCGTCGCGTGTGCCGGGACGGAGAATGGCTGTTCGAGAAGGTCTATTTCACCCGGCATCACGAACTTTCCAGCATGCTTTACGCGCAAGAGCATCTGCTGCCACGCCTGCCCCGCCTGCGCAGCCCGCGGTTGCTGCATCTGGCGGAAGGCGAGCGCCTGACCGCAGCCTATTTCGTCTGGGAGGACCTGCCGGAACGCACTGCGCGCAGCGTTGGCAGCACCGTCGCGCTATTGCGCGGGTTGCGAGAGATTGACCCGGCCGCGCTGCCACAAACGCCCGACACGATGCGTGACCTGAGCCTCGGCATTCTGGCGCCGCTGATGCCGCAGGCCCCGGCGGCGATTGCCCTGGCCGCGCCTGATGTCAGGCTTGACCTGCACCGCCTCTGGCCCGAATGGGGCGCGCGCATCGCCGCCGGGCCGCTCGGTTTCGCGCATGGCGACCCCAGTTTCGGCAATGTCCTTCCGGAACGCTGGGTGCTGGACTGGGACAATTGCGGCCTTTACCCGCTGGGCCATGACGCGGCGCATTATCTGGCGCTGCGGCACCGGCGTTCGTCCTGGAAACGGATCGTGGCACTGTTCGAGAAACGGTTTCTGGACCCGCGCGCCCCCGAGGCCTGTTGGCGCGGTTTTCTGTATTTCTTTCTGCTTTTCCAGATGAAACTGCCCCGGCGCCACGAGACACAGGTCCCCGGCGCGCTGGCCGAGCTGGCGCGCCGCATGGCGCAATAATCGGGCGTTTGTCCCGGCGCGGCGCGAATGCCGCGCGCGGGGGGGGCGGTTCAGCGCCGGAAGGGCTGCTCCAGTGCCGGCAGTACTGTGCCGCTGCAATCGCCGAAGCCGATGGTGTAGCCGTCGCCGTGGCAGTTGCCGCGCAGGGTGATGCGGTCGTGATCCTGCAGGAAGGCGCGGGTCTGCCCGTCGGCCAGGGTCACCGGCTCCTTGCCCGCCCAGGTCAGTTCCAGCAGGCAGCCGCGGCTGTCCTTCGTGGCGCCGGAAATGGTGCCCGAACCCAGCAGGTCCCCCACCCGCATGCCGCTGCCCGCCGTGGCGTGATGGGCCAGTTGCTGGGCCGAGGAATAATACATCTCGCGGTAATTCGTCCGCGCGATCACCGTGGGCTCGCCGCCCTTTGGCGTCAGGTCCACCTCCATGGCGATGTTGTAGAACATCGGCCCGGGTTCCTGCAGGTAGTCCAGCAGCGGATGCACCCGCTCCGGCCCGGCGCAGCGGAAGGGTTCCAGCGCCTCGCGCGTGACGATCCAGGGGCTGATCGAGGTGGCGGTGGCCTTTGACTGGAACGGCCCCAACGGCTGGTATTCCCAGGCCTGGATGTCGCGTGCCGACCAGTCGTTCAGCAGCACATAGCCGAAGATCATCGCGTCGGCCTCTGCCACGCTGACCGGCTGGCCATAGGGCGAGGGCTGGCCGACGATGGCGCCCAGCTCCAGCTCCAGATCGAACCGCTGCGAGGGGGCAAAGCGCGGGGCATCGTCCTGCGGCCCCTTCAACTGGCCCCAGGGGCGGCGGAAATCGGTGCCCGAGACGATGACCGAGGACGCCCGCCCGTTATAGCCGATGGGGATATGCAGCCAGTTCGGCGGCAGGGCGTTCTCTGCGCCGCGGAACATCTCGCCCACGTTCTGGGCATGGTTCTTGCCGGCGTAGAAATCGGTGAATTCGGCCACGGTGAAGGGCATGTGCATCTTTGCATCAGCCAGCGGCACCAGAAAGCGCTCTGCCTGCCCGCGCAGGGCTGACCCGTCGGCCAGAAAGCCGAACAGGAGCTTGCGCAGCCGTGACCAGGCATCCGGACCCAGCGCCATGACCGCATTCCATTCCGGCCGGTCGAAAACCCGCTTGTCGGCCAGTTGCAACAACCCGGCTTTCTCCATCGCCGTCACATCAAGGATCCGGTCGCCGATGGCCACGCCGCAATGCGGGTCCTGGCCCGGGGCCGAGAACACGCCATAGGGCAGGTTGTTCAGCGGAAAGGGGCAATCGGGGTGGTTGGCGCTTTCCAGCCAGGATTTCATCAGCGGCATGGGACTTCCTTTACTTGGTTGGGCTCAGCCGGCGTCCGGCTGGGCCTCTGGCACGGCATCGGCAAAGGCGGGCAGGGCAAGGCACGCCGCCTCGACCGCCGCGATACCCGGCCAGGGGGACAGGTCCAGCCCCCAGCGCCGGGCGTTGTATACCTGCGGCACCAGACAGACATCCGCAAGCCCCGGCGCGTCGTCGCCCAGCGCATAGCGCGTGCCGGCCAGGCGCGGCTCGATCGCGTCGAACCCCAGCCGCATCCAGTGCTGCATCCAGTCCCGCCGTGCCGCGTCATCGGCGCCGTATGTCTTGCCCAGATGCTG
>SKHK01000019.1 GCA_007117005.1 Paracoccaceae bacterium | reverse complement strand
CCCATGAGATCAAGAACCCGCTGGCCAGCCTGCGTTCTGCCGTCGGCACCCTGCGGGTGGCACGGCGAGAGGAACAGGTAAACCGCCTGCTGGATGTGATCGAGCATGATGTGCGGCGGCTGGACCGGTTGATATCCGACACCTCGAACGCCTCGCGGCTGGACAGCGAACTGGTCAAGGAAGAGGAAGAGACCTTCAACCTGTCGCGCACGCTGGAAAACCTGTGCGAATATCTGTCGCAGGAAGCCGCGGCAAAGAGTGTATCGCTGATCACCGAGTTGCCCGACAGTCCCATCGTTGTACAGGGGCTGGAGGCGCGGCTGGCGCAGGTCTTCGTCAACCTGATCACCAATGCGATTTCGTTTTGCGAGGATGGCGACGCGGTGCGCGTCTGGGCGCGCCGGCGCGAGAACCGGGTGCTGGTGGTGGTAGAGGATACCGGGCCCGGCATACCGGAAGAGGCGCTGGGCAAGGTGTTCAAACGCTTCTATTCCGAGCGCCCGGTCAAGCAGTTCGGCAATCATTCCGGTCTTGGACTGGCCATCTCCAGACAGATTGTCGAGGCGCATGGCGGTGTCATCTGGGCCGAGAACATCCGCCCCACCAATGCCGACCGGAATTCGCCACCGCTGGGGGCGCGCTTCGTTGTGGGCCTGCCGGTCTGAGGCGGGGATCGCGATGCGCCCGCCCGCCAACGCCCCGGTCGCCGATGCGTCGCCGGTTGAGGGCGCGCCGGACAGCCCCTTGCCCCTGATCCGCCATGCCAGCACGGTCGCCTTTGGCCCGCATGGCGGCGTGGCGATTTCGGGGCCGGCGGGATCCGGGAAAAGTACCATGGCGCTGGCGCTGATTGCGCTGGGGGCGCGGTTGGTCGCCGATGACCGCACGGTGACCTGGGCGGGCGACGGTGCCCTTTTTGCCCGCGCCCCCGGCGCCATCGCCGGGCTGCTGGAACGCCGCGGCATCGGTCTGCTGCGTCTACCGCCCCTGCGGCTGGCGCGGCTTTGCCTGGTCATCGACCTGTCATCGCCGCAGACCCAGCGCCTGCCAGAGCCCCGGCAGATGACCTGGCAGGGTGTCACACTGCCGTGCCTGCGCGCGCCAGAAGCCACCAGCGGCCTGGCGCCGACCTTCCCTGCCGCAGTGCAGCGCTATATGCAGGAAAGCGAGGAACGCTGCGGCAGGGGCGGCGCGATGAAGGGCCGATGAGGATGCGATGACGCAGGATGGCCGGGCCGGGATGGCGCAGGCGGAAAGTGCGACACGGCCGCAGCGGGTGATCATGGTGACCGGCCCGTCGGGTGCCGGCCGCTCTTCGGCGATCAACGCGCTGGAAGATGCAGGGTGCGAGGCGATCGACAACCTGCCCCTTTCACTGATCCCGCGCCTGCTGGACGGCCCCCCGCTGCCGCGCCCGCTGGCGCTGGGCGTCGATGTGCGCAACCGCGAATTCTCGGTCGACGGGTTGCTGGAACTTGTCGCGCGCCTGCATCGCCAGCCGGATGTGATGGTGGAGCTGCTGTTTCTGGACTGCGATGCCGATACGCTGGTGCGCCGCTTTTCCGAAACCCGCCGCCGTCACCCGCTGCGCCCGGATGAGCCGCCGCTGGTGGGCATCCTGCAAGAGATCGACCTGATGGCCCCGGTGCGCGATGCCGCCGACCACCTGATCGACACAAGCCGGATGACCCCGCATGCGCTGCGCGCCGAGGTGCAGCGCGCCTTCGTGCCGGCGCGGGGCCTGCCGATGGCGATCTCGCTGCAGTCCTTTTCCTACAAGCGGGGCTTGCCGCGCGGGGTCGACATGGTGTTCGACTGCCGGTTTCTGGCCAATCCACACTGGGATGCCACCCTGCGCGACGGCGACGGGCGCGACCGGGCCGTCGCCGCCTTTGTCGAGGCCGACCCCCGCTTCGCCCCTTTCTTTGCCCGGGTGCATGACCTGATCGGCTCTTTGCTGGATGCATTCGTCGACGAGGGCAAGACCAGCCTGACACTGGCCTTCGGCTGCACCGGCGGGCGCCATCGGTCGGTCGCGATGGTGGAAAAACTGGCACTGGCGCTGACCGCCGAGGGGTGGCAAGTATCACGGCGGCACAGGGAAATCGACCGCCGCGAGGGGCGGATGCGTGAGGCAGGGCAAGGGTAGGGGCGCGTGATCGGTATCGTCATCGTGGCGCATGGTGGACTGGCGCGGGAGTATCTCGCCGCGGTCGAGCATGTGGTGGGGCGGCAGGTCGGCATTCGCGCGATCGCCATCGAATACGACCATGACCGCCGCGAAAAGCAGCAAGAGATCGCGCAGGCCGCCGATGACGTCGATGCCGGCGACGGGGTGGTGGTGGTCACCGACATGTTCGGCGGCTCGCCCTCGAACCTGTCGATGCCAGCCTGCCAGCCTGCCAATCGGCGCATTCTTTACGGGGCCAATCTGCCGATGCTGATCAAGCTGGCGAAGTCCCGTCACCACGGCGTCGCCGAGGCGACCGCGCTGGCGCTGGAGGCAGGGCGCAAGTATATCAATGCGATAGAGGTCAGCGGGGGGGCGGGGATTTGACGACAGAATGCGTGCTGAAGATTGTCAATGAAAAAGGGTTGCATGCCCGGGCTTCGGCCCGGTTCGTCGAGGTGGTGGAGCAGTTCGACGCCTCTGCCGAGGTGGAAAAGGACGGCATGAGCGTTTCCGGCGATTCGATCATGGGCCTGTTGATGCTGGCCGCGTCGCGCGGGACGGAGATTGTGGTGCGTACCTCCGGCGCGCAGGCCGGACCGCTGCTGGAGGCGCTGGAAAAGCTGGTGGCGGACCGTTTCGGCGAGGCGATGTAGCCGCGGTTTGCCGGCACGGACCGGGGTGCTTTGCCAAACGATGGCAGGGGGCTTTGCCCCCCCACGCGCGAGGGCGCGCTCCCCCCAGAGTATTTCAGGCAAGATGAAGGGGGCGCGGGCCTTTCAGCGGGTGGGGACGGGCTCGTCGCCGCGATAGTCGTAAAAGCCGCGTTTGGTCTTGCGGCCCAGCCAGCCGGCTTCGACATATTTGGTCAGCAGCGGGCAGGGGCGGTATTTGGTGTCCGCCAGCCCGTCATGCAGCACGTTCATGATGGCGAGGCAGGTATCAAGCCCGATGAAATCGGCCAGTTCCAGCGGCCCCATCGGGTGATTGGCGCCCAGTTTCATTGATTCGTCGATTGAGCGGACATTGCCGACGCCCTCATAGAGCGTGTAGACTGCCTCGTTGATCATCGGCATCAGGATGCGGTTGACGATGAAGGCCGGGAAATCCTCTGAACTCGCCGCCGTCTTGCCCAGCTTTTCCACCACGCCCAGAAGCGTCTTGTAGGTGGGCTCGTCAGTGGCGATGCCGCGGATCAGTTCGACCAGCTGCATCACCGGCACCGGGTTCATGAAATGGAACCCCATGAAGCGTTCCGGCCGGTCGGTGCGGCTGGCCAGCCGGGTGATGGAGATCGACGAGGTGTTCGAGGTCAGGATGGTATGCGGTTGCAGATGCGGCAGCAGGTCCTCGAAGATCGCCTGCTTGACGGTTTCACGTTCGGTCGCCGATTCGATGATCAGGTCGCTGGCGCCCAGATCGACAAGGCGGGCGGTGGTGCGCAGGCGGGCCATCGCGGCCTGATGGTCCTCGCCGGTGATCTTGCCGCGCGCGGCCTGGCGTTCCAGATTGCGGTCGATCAGCGCCAGCGCCTTTTCCAGCGCTTCCTCCGATATGTCGTTCAGCAGCACGTCATAGCCCGCCAGCGCGAACACATGGGCGATCCCGTTGCCCATCTGCCCTGCCCCCACCACGCCGACGGTTCGAATGTCCATGCCAAGGTTTCCTTTTCTGTTCAGCCTGCAACTTACGCACCCGCATGGCAGGGGCGCAAGGGGCGGCGATTGGTAAGGCAATTGTAACGGGTTGCGGCAACAATGGGTGCGGGTGTTTGAAAACGGGTGTTGTCGTGAAACAGAGTGTTGCTGCCCGGCGGGCGGCGCGGCAGGGCGGGCGTGCTGCCATGCTGGCGGCCGCGATGCGGGATCCGCCGGGGTTGTGGCTGACCGACCGGCTGCCGGTGTCAGAGCAGGGGCGCGCGGGCGCGGCGCGGATCATGCGGCGGGTTCTGAGTCCCGCTGCGCAGATCGAGGGGATCGATACGCAACTGGCCGACGCGTCACTGAGCCTGCGCGCGCGGCAGGCCGCGTTCTTCGTGCTGTTGCTGCCGCCGATGGGCAACCTGTCGAACCCTTTCTACAGTGTGCATCCGCGGCGCAATGATCGCTTTGTCGCTGCCCGGCCGCCCCTGCGCGCGTTGTTTCCGGAGGTCGATTTTGCCGATCTGGTGTTCACCGGCCAGTTGCTGGCGGTGTTGGCGCGGACCGATCCGTTGCGGTTGAAAGCGATGGCACAGGCGTTGCGGCCTGTCTGGCTGGCCCGCGTGGGCGCGCTGCTGACACAGCTGCCGCCCCGTGGGGTGCTGTTGCATCTGGACCCACCCGGCCCGCTGCCGCTGCCGGTCGCCGACCTGGCCGAAATCTGCGGCGCCGGGCGGCGGGTGATGGCGGTTGACCTGCGCGAGGGGGATCAGGTCGCCGATGCGCTGGCGGCGCTGATGGCGGGGGCGGGCGAAGGCCCTGACGCGCAGCGGCGCCACCCGGTGTAGGGTCGGCCCGGACACAAAAAACCCGCCCGGTGCGCCCGGGCGGGTAATCAACTTTCGACAGGGTTGTTCTGTCAGAGCTTTTCGGTCAGTTCCGGCACGGCGCTGAACAGATCCGCCACCAAGCCGTAGTCTGCGACCTGGAAGATCGGGGCCTCTTCGTCCTTGTTGATGGCGACGATGATCTTGGAATCCTTCATCCCTGCCAGATGCTGGATCGCCCCCGAAATACCAACAGCGATGTACAGTTCCGGCGCCACCACCTTGCCGGTCTGGCCGACCTGCCAATCGTTCGGCGCGTAGCCGGAATCGACCGCGGCACGGCTGGCGCCCACGGCGGCGCCCAGCTTGTCCGCCAGTTTCTCGATCAGCACGAACTCCTCTTTCGAGCCCAGCGCCCGGCCACCCGAAACCACCCGCTTGGCCGAGGTCAGTTCTGGCCGGTCAGAGGCGGCGACCTTGTCCTCGACCCACGTGCTGAGGCCCGGATTGTCGGTGGCCGAAACGGTCTCGACAGGTGCATCGTCCCCCTCGCCGGCGGCGTCGAAGGTCGAAGTGCGGATCGATACCACCTTTACCTTGTCGGCCGATTTCACGGTCTGGATGGCATTGCCTGCATAGATGGGGCGCTCGAACGTGTCGGCATCGACAACGCCCGAAACATCCGAGATCACCATCACGTCCAGCAGAGCGGCCACGCGCGGCAGGATGTTCTTGGCGTCGGTCGTCGCCGGCGCCACGACATGGCTGTAACCTTCGGCCAGCTTGGCGATCAGCGCCGCCGTGGGTTCGGCCAGACGATGGCCCAGGCTGTCATCCTCGGCGCACAGCACCTTCGACACCCCGTCGATCTTTGCCGCCTCGGCGGCTGCATCGGCGGCGCGGGCCCCGGCGCAAAGCACCGTCACCTGGCCCATTGCCTTTGCCGCCGTCACCGCCTTTGCGGTGGCGTCCAGCGAAAGCTGCCCGTCATTCACTTCGGCAAACAGAAGAACGCCCATCAGATAACCCCCGCTTCGTCTTTCAGCTTCGCCACCAGTTCCTCGACCGAGCCGACCTTGACGCCGGCCTTGCGCGCCTCGGGCTCGGCTGTCTTGACCACCGTCAGGCGCGGCGTGACGTCGACGCCGTAATCGGCCGGGGTCTTTTCATCCAGCGGCTTCTTCTTGGCTTTCATGATGTTGGGCAGGCTGGCATAGCGCGGCTCGTTCAGGCGCAGGTCAACGGTGACGATCGCGGGCATCTTCACCTTGATCGTCTGCAGCCCGCCATCGACCTCGCGCGTGACGACGGCATCATCGCCATCGATGCTCACCTCAGAGGCAAAGGTCGCCTGGCTCCAGCCCAGCAGTGCCGACAGCATCTGCCCGGTGGCGTTCATGTCGTTGTCGATGGCCTGCTTGCCGCACAGCACCAGGCCGGGCTTTTCCTCGTCCACCACGGCTTTCAGCAGCTTGGCCACCGCCAGCGGCTCGATATCGGTATGCACGTCATCGGCGGCGACGATCAGGATGGCGCGGTCGGCGCCCATCGCCAGCGCCGTGCGCAGCGTTTCCTGTGCCTGCTTTACGCCGATGGACACGGCGACGACCTCTTCGGCGGCGCCCTTTTCCTTCAGGCGGATCGCCTCTTCCACTGCGATCTCGTCGAACGGGTTCATCGACATCTTGACGTTCGCCAGATCGACCCCGCTGCCATCGGCCTTGACGCGGACCTTGACGTTGTAGTCGATCACCCGCTTGACCGGTACCAATACCTTCATGGGTGTTCCTTCTCCCTCTCAGGGCCGGGCATGCCCCGGCACGATGGATTGCTGACCTTGTTTCCTAAGCCCAGCCTGACACGAAAAACAGTCAAAAAACGACGCGCGCCCCCCGGCAGACGCCGCGTTTTCGCCTATCGGTTGGCCCCGGGCACCCACAGCACGTCATCGGCGCCGTCGTTATTGGCCACGCGCCCGGCGACGAAGAACCAGTCCGACAGTCGGTTGAGATAGCGCAGCGCGGCCTCGTTCACATCCTCCTCGCGCGCAAGGGCGACGCTCAGCCGTTCGGCGCGACGCGCCACGGTTCGGCACTGATGCAGATGCGCGGCCAGCGCCGAGCCGCCGGGCAGGATGAAGCTGCGCAGCGGCTGCAACCCGGCGTTCATCGCGTCTATTTCGGCCTCCAGCCGGTCCACCTGCGCGGGAACGATGCGCAGGGGCGTATATTCGGCCTCTGCATCCTTTGCCATGTCAGGCCGGCACAGATCGGCGCCCAGGTCGAAAAGGTCGTTCTGGATGCGGGTGATCGCCGCGGCCATGTCGCCGCAGGCGTGCAGCCGGGCTAGCCCCAGCGTGGCGTTGGTCTCGTCCACCGTGCCATAGGCTTCCACGCGCAGCGCGTCCTTGGCCGCGCGCGCGCCATTGCCCAGCGCGGTGTCGCCCTTGTCGCCGGTTCGGGTATAGATGCGGTTCAGCACGACCATGCGCGTAAGCTCCCTTGTCGTTATCGCGTTTGCAGCCAGGCGAAGGCCACGATGAGGATGACCGCCACGAATTGCGCGGCCAGCCGGTAGCGCATCAGGCGGTTGGCGTGGCGTTTGTTGAATTCGCCCCCACGCGCGAAGGCGCCGACACCGATGACCAGAATGACCAGCACCGCCAGTGAGGCGATGGCCGCGACGATGAAAAGCGGATCATTGAGCATTTGCAGCAAACCTTTCGTTGCCTTTGATGTAATGGCTTTGCCGCGTGATGCCAGCGGAAATGCAGGACGCGGCGGTGGGCACAGGGCGGGATTTTGCTTCACACCGGGGGCAAGGGGCTTTATCCGGGGCGCGAAACGCAGGCTTTGGACCTGAGCTTTTATGGGGGCGCTGCCATGAAATTCACCCTGTCCTGGCTGAAGGACCATCTGGAAACCGACGCCACGCTGGACCAGATCGCCGAGGCGCTGACCGATCTGGGGCTGGAGGTGGAGGAGATCGACGACCCCGCCGCCCGGCTGGGGGCCTTTCGCATCGCCCGCATCATCGAGGCCGCACCCCACCCCGATGCCGACCGGCTGCGCCTGTGCCGGGTAGAGGTGCGGGAGAACGGCAAGACATCCGAGGTGCAGGTCGTTTGCGGCGCGCCCAATGCGCGCACCGGCATGGTGGGGGTCTTCGCGCCGGTGGGCACGCATATTCCCGGCACCGGGGTCGATCTGAAACCGGGCGTGATCCGGGGCCAGGCATCCAACGGGATGATGTGTTCAGAGCGTGAGCTTGAACTCTCGGACGACCATGACGGCGTGATCGAGCTGCCCGAGGATGCGCCGCTGGGCGCGCGCTATATCGATTACGCCGGGCTGAATGACCCGATGATCTATATCAAGGTCACCCCCAACCGCCCCGATGCGCTGGGCGTGCGCGGCATTGCGCGGGATCTGGCCGCGCGGGGCCTGGGCCGGTGGAAGCCGCTGGAGGTGGCGCCGGTCGCCGGGCAGTTCGACAGCCCGCTGCAGGTTCGGATCGACCCCGCGCTGAAGGAAAAGGGCTGCCCGCTGTTCATGGGCCGCGTGATCCGGGGGGTGACGAACGGCCCCTCGCCGGCCTGGATGCAGGCGCGGCTGCGCGCCATCGGGCTGCGGCCGATCTCGGCTTTGGTTGATGTGACCAATTTCTTCACCTTCGCGCTGAACCGGCCGCTGCATGTGTTCGACATGGCAAAGGTCTCGGGTGATGCGCTGCGCATTCACCCCGCCAAGGGGGGCGAGGAGATTCTGGCGCTGGATGGCAAGACCTATCGGCTGGACGCGGGCATGATGGCGATTTCGGACGCGGCGGGGGTGGAAAGCATCGCCGGCATCATGGGGGGCGAGCATTCCGGCTGCACCGATGAAACCGTCGACGTGTTCCTCGAATCCGCTTATTGGGACCCCATCACCATCGCCGCCACCGGCCGCGCGCTGAAAATCAATTCCGACGCCCGCTACCGGTTCGAACGCGGCGTGGACCCGGCTTTTACGGGCGATGGGCTGGAACTGGCCACGCGGATGATCCTGGACCTTTGCGGTGGTACCCCCTCGCATGTGGTGGCGGACGGCGCGGTGCCCGACACCATGCGCAGCTATGCCTTTGACGCCGGCGCGATGGGGCGGCTGGTCGGCATGGACGTGCCCGAGGGCGAGCAGCGCGCCATCCTGACGGCGCTGGGGTTCCGGCTGGACGGCAATCAGGCCTTTCCGCCCCCCTGGCGGCCGGACATTCAGGGCTCGGCCGATCTGGTGGAAGAGGTGGCGCGCATCGCCTCGCTGACAAAGCTGCAGGGCGCCCCCCTGCCCCGGCCCGATGGCGTGCCCGCGCCGATTTTGACGCCGATGCAGAGACGCGAGCGCCTGGCCCGGCGCACGCTGGCCGCGCTGGGCTATCATGAATGCATCACCTACAGCTTCATCGATGCGCAGGCCGCGCAGCATTTCGGTGGTGGCGATGCGGCGGTGCAGCTGGAAAACCCCATCAGCAGCGAGATGACGCATCTGCGCCCGGACCTGCTGCCCGGTCTGCTGGCTGCGGCCGCACGCAACCAGGCACGCGGCACGCCGGACATGGCGCTGTTCGAAATCGGCCCAGCCTTTGCCGGGGGCGAGCCGGGCGAGGAGGCGCTGCACGCCACCGGCCTGCTGGTCGGCCATCAGGGCGCGCGGGACCCACATGGCAGCCGCCGCCCCGTGGACCTGTTCGACGCCCGCGCCGATGCCGAGGCCGTGCTGGCCGCGCTGGAGGCCCCCGCACGGCTGCAGATCGACCGCGCCGCGCCGGACTGGTTCCACCCCGGCCGGGCAGGGCGGCTGACGCTGGGGCCGAAAAAGGCGCTGGCCTGGTTCGGCGCGGTGCATCCGCGCGTGCTGCGCGCCTTTGGCATCAAGGGGGAGGCCGTCGCCTTTACCCTGCACCCCGCCGAGATCCCGCAGCCCCGCGCGGCAACCACCACCCGCCGCGCGCTGGATCTCAGCGACCTGCAGGCGGTGGAACGCGACTTCGCCTTCGTGCTGGACGAACGGACAGAGGCGCAGGCGGTGATCAACGCCGCCCAGGGCGCCGACAAGACGCTGGTCGAGGCAGTGCGGGTGTTCGACGAATTCACTGGCGAACGGGCCGAGGCACAGATGGGCGCGGGGCGCAAATCGCTGGCCATCACCGTGCGTCTGCAGCCGCGCGAGCGAACCCTGACCGAGGCCGAGATCGAGGCCGTCAGCGCGCGGATCATCGAAAAGGTGGCCAAGGCGACGGGCGGCACGCTGCGGGGCTGATCCCGCGGCGCGCGCCGGCGGGGTTTCCCGCCGGTTTTCATGCGGGCTTTTCCAGCCGCATTTGCCGCCGCATTTGCCCTTGTCAAAGCGAGCAGGGCGCGGTAACTGCCGCCCCACGGTCGGAGTGTAGCTCAGCTTGGTAGAGCACTGTCTTCGGGAGGCAGGGGCCGGAGGTTCGAATCCTCTCACTCCGACCAAT
>SKHK01000236.1 GCA_007117005.1 Paracoccaceae bacterium | reverse complement strand
CCCGCGCCGCCGGGGCGGGGCATCCGGCTGCGGGAGTTGGTCTGCGTGCCGATGCGCCGTGACCGCCCGGGGTCACTCCATGCCCAGCGCGGTCTTGTAGACCTCCAGCACCGCCTCTTCCTCGGCGATGTCATCGGGTTTGCGTTTGCGCAGGGCCACGATCTTGCGCAGCGCCTTCGTGTCATAGCCGCGACCCTTGGCCTCGGCCATCACCTCTTTCTGCTGCTCGGCAATGTCTTTCTTTTCGGCTTCCAGCTGTTCGTAGCGCTCCACGAACTGGCGCAGTTCATCGGCGGTCACGGCATAGGCGGTGTCACTGCTCATCGGGGCCTCTTTGCATGGGTCTCTGTGGCCCTTGTCGATAGCGGCTGTGTCCATTGACGGCAAGCGGCCTGCGCGTGTCGGCGGCGCATGAAGCGCGCGCGCATGACGGGGATTGCCCCTGCCTGCCGCGCCGGGCTATGAGCCTTGCGCGCAACGGTGCGCATCTGCGAGCACGTCTGCTGGCACGGAGGCAAGAGCGATGACGTTCGATCTGTTGATCTGGACCGGGGCGGGTGTGACCCTGCTGGGTGTGATCGGGCTGATCGCCTGTGTGATCTATGCCATGCGGTTGCGGCAGGCGGGGCTGGATGACGCGGCCATGCGTGCCGGGCTGCGCAAGGGCGTCCTGTGGAACATGGTCGCGTTGTTCGTTTCGGTGATCGGGCTGATGCTGGTGATCCTGGGCATCGCGCTGGGGTAAGATCCCGGTCAGGGCGGCGCGCGTGTGGGCGCGCCACCCCGTGGCAGCAGGGTCAGGAGGCGGAAAACGCCGCCGAGCGTTGCAGCACGGTCTGGGCATGGCCCACGATCAGCGGATCGGGCGCGACGGCGATGGCGGGGTCCTTGTCCGGATAGTCCAGCGTCGACAGGAAATGCTTCATGCAGTTCAGCCTTGCGCGTTTCTTGTCCTTCGACTTGATGATCGTCCAGGGCGCATCGGCGGTGTCGGTGTAGAAGAACATCGCCTCCTTTGCCTCGGTATAGGCGTCCCACAGCCCCAGGCTGGCGCGGTCGATGGGCGATAGTTTCCAGCGTTTCAGCGGGTCGGTCTCACGCGCGGAGAAGCGGCGGCGCTGTTCCTCTGGCGTGACCGAGAACCAGAACTTGTAAAGCCGGATGCCGGATCGCACCAACATGCGTTCGAATTCCGGCGCCTGGCGCATGAACTCCAGGTATTCACCCGGGTCGCAGAATCCCATCACCTTTTCCACGCCCGCACGGTTGTACCAGGAGCGGTCGTAAAAGACCATTTCGCCCGCGGTCGGCAGATGCTCGATATAGCGCTGGAAATACCATTGCCCGCGCTCTGCCTCGGACGGTTTGTTCAGCGCCACGACGCGCGCGAAACGCGGGTTCAGATGTTCGGTGAAGCGCTTGATGGTGCCGCCCTTGCCGGCCGCGTCTCGCCCTTCGAACAGCATCACGAACCGCTGGCCGGTTTCCTGGGCCCAAAGCTGAACCTTCAGCAATTCGGCCTGCAGCGCGGCCTTTTCAGCCTCATAGGGCTTACGCGCCATCTTGCGGGGATAGGGATAGCTGTTGGCCTTGCGGGACCTGAGCGCGGATGGGAGCGCGCTTGTCTGCGCGGGGTCACTATCGGCCTGATTGGCCGCGGGTGACGCGGGCGAGGTCCCGCCATCCATCGCGGCGCCGTTCAGGGCTTTCGGGCCGGTGGTGATGGCGGTGGTGTTCTGCTCGCTCATGCGGGGCTCCCTTTGGCAAATGTCTTGCCGGCCGTGAAAGGCGGCGATTCGCCCACGGCCAGCGTCATGTCACGCCAGCGTTACCGGATAACCGGGGGTGCCGGCCTTGATCTGCATCATTGCCGCATCGCAGCAGGGCGGCGTCGCCTTGATGGCCATACCTGGCGCTGATGCTTGTGAAACAATCTTTCGCGCGCTATGGACGTTTGGCAAACAAACCACAACTTGGGCTGCGGCGCCGCTGCGGGTGCAAGCAACTCGAGGAAGGACAGTCATCATGGGGGACAAGGCGTGAAGATCGGCGCGTTGAAAGAGATCATACCTGGCGAAAACCGGGTGGCGATGACACCGGAATCGGTGGCACAGTTGAAGAAGCTGGGCCATGACTGCGTGATCGAGGCCGGGGCCGGCGCGGCTGCGGGCTTTGACGACGCCGCCTACGAGGCGGCCGGCGTCAGCATCCTGGCCGATGCCGCGGCGGTCTGCGCGCAGGCCGATATCATCGTCAAGGTGCGCGAACCGCAGGAGGCCGAACTGGCCCGGCTGGGCGCCGGCAAGACGCTGATTTCATTCTTCTGGCCGGCCCAGAACGAAGAGCGTCTGACCCAGGCCAGGGAGATCGGTGCCAGTGTCATAGCCATGGACATGGTGCCGCGGATCTCGCGCGCGCAGAAGATGGATGCACTGTCGTCCATGGCCAATATCGCCGGCTACCGCGCCGTGATCGAGGCCGGCAACAATTTCGGCCGCTTCTTTACCGGCCAGGTGACGGCGGCGGGCAAGGTGCCGCCAGCGCGGGTGCTGGTCGTCGGCGCGGGCGTGGCAGGTCTGGCCGCCATCGGCACCGCCACCAGCCTGGGCGCGATCACCATGGCCTTCGACGTGCGGCCAGAGGTGGCCGAGCAGATCGAATCGATGG
>SKHK01000093.1 GCA_007117005.1 Paracoccaceae bacterium | reverse complement strand
GGGCTCATCAGATGGGTGCGCCCGCCGCGGCCCTGCCGCCCCTCGAAATTGCGGTTCGAGGTCGCAGCGCAGCGTTCGCCCGGGGCCAGCTGGTCAGGGTTCATGGCCAGGCACATCGAACAGCCCGCCAGGCGCCATTCAAAGCCTGCATCGATGAAGATCTGCGCCAGCCCCTCTTCCTCGGCCTGTGCGCGCACCAGACCAGAGCCCGGTACAACCATGCCCCGCACGCCCGGCGCCAGCTTGCGCCCCTTCAGCACGGCGGCGGCGGCGCGCAGATCCTCGATCCGGCCATTGGTGCAGGAGCCGATGAACACCGCATCGATGGCAATATCGGTCAGCTTCATGCCCGCCGTCAGGCCCATGTAGTCCAGCGCGCGCTGCGCCGCACCGACCTTGCCGCCGGAAAAGCTTTCGGGCGCGGGCACCGTGCCGGTGATCGGCAGCACATCCTCGGGCGAGGTGCCCCAGGTGACCACGGGCTCGATATCCTCGGCCCGGATGGTGATGACCTTGTCCCAATGCGCGCCCTCGTCGGTATGCAGGGTCTTCCACCAGGCCAGCGCGGCCTCCCACGCCGCGCCCTTGGGCGCATGCGGGCGGCCCATGCAATAGGCAAAGGTCTTTTCATCCGGCGCGATCAGACCGGCGCGCGCCCCGCCCTCGATCGCCATGTTGCAGACCGTCATGCGGCCTTCCATGCTCAGGTCGCGGATCGCCTCGCCGCAATATTCGATCACATGGCCGGTGCCGCCCGCCGTGCCGGTGCGGCCGATCACCGCCAGGGTGATGTCCTTGGCGGTGACGCCCGGGCGCAGCTTGCCCGTGATCTCCACCTTCATGTTCTTCGATTTCTTCTGGATCAGCGTCTGCGTGGCCAGAACATGCTCCACCTCTGACGTGCCGATGCCATGGGCCAGCGCGCCAAAGGCGCCATGCGTGGCGGTGTGGCTGTCGCCGCAAACCACGGTCATGCCGGGCAGGGTCCAGCCCTGTTCGGGGCCGACGATATGCACGATGCCCTGACGGATATCGCTGACCGGATAGTAATGAATGCCGAAATCGCGGGCGTTCTTGTCCAGCGCCTCCACCTGAATGCGGCTTTCCTCGTTCTCGATATGCGTATCGCGGCCGGCGGTGGTGGGCACGTTGTGGTCAGGCACGGCGATGGTGCGGGCCGGCGCGCGCACGCTGCGCCCGGTCATGCGCAGCCCCTCGAAAGCCTGCGGGCTGGTGACCTCATGCACCAGATGGCGGTCGATATAGATCAGGCAGGTGCCGTCATCCTGCTGATCGACCAGATGGGCGTCCCAGATCTTGTCATAAAGGGTGCGGGGGGCGGAAGTCTGATGAGCGGTCATGGCGCTGTCTCGCTGGCAATGGCTGTGGGCAGGAAAATGGTGGGGGGGGCCGCGCGGGCGCACGCGCAGCAGGCGTTCGGCGACGCGCTCAGCGGTGCCGCGCCAGCACCGAGCGGGCCTGGCGGCAGAAACGCTGCGGCAGGCGGGCGCGGTCGGTCATGTCGAAAAAGCGCGTCATGAGCGGGTGATACGGCGAATCCCGCGCTCTCGCAAGCATTATGCACGCCACGCCACCGCACCGGCACCAGCGGCGAAGCGCCCCCGGGCGGCCGGAAAACGGTGACCGGGATCATTGAGAAGCAGCCGGGGCGGTGCTATCTTCGCTCCGTCACATACGCAGGAGGACAGCATTCTGTCTACCATAGACCAGGCCGCATCCGCGGCCCCCGCCACAAGCGCCGCCCGCCCCGGTCATCCCGCCGATTACACGGGCTCAGATGTTCTGGCGCTGGTCCTGCAATCGCTTGAAGACGACAAGGCCGAGGATATCGTGCAGATCGACCTGACGGGGCGGTCTGCCATGGGCGATTGCATGGTTGTCTGTTCCGGCCGGTCATCCCGACAGGTCGGCGCGATTGCCGAGAAACTGCTGGACCGGCTGAAACAGGCGTTCCGCCTGTCTGCCCGGGTTGAGGGCAAGGATACCGGCGACTGGGTTCTGATAGACGCGGGCGACGTGGTGGTTCATGTCTTCCGGCCCGAGGTGCGCGAATTCTACCAGCTTGAGAAGATGTGGCAGATGCCGGGCGGTACGGGGGGCGGTGATGGTGGCGGCACGGGCGGCGGTCCCGCCTGATGCAGGTGCACCTTTGCGCTGTTGGCCGGCTTCGAAAGGGGCCGGAGAGGGCGCTGGTGGATGACTATGTGACGCGTTTCAACCGCACCGGCCGGGCGCTGGGCCTGGGCCCGCTGATGGAACACGAGGTCGAGGACAAGCGCGGCGCCGGCATGGCGGGCGAGGCGGCGCTGCTGCGCCGCGCCTGTCCGGACGGGGCGCTGTGCGTGGTGCTGGATGAACGCGGCGCGGTGATGGACTCGCCCGGTTTTGCCGCGCGGCTGGCCGGCTGGCGGGATCAGGGCGTGGGGCCGGTGGCGTTTTTCATCGGCGGGGCGGACGGGCTGGCCGAGGATCTGCGCGGCGAGGCCACGCTCGCGCTGTCTTTCGGCGCGATGGTCTGGCCGCATGCACTGGTGCGGGTGATGCTGGCCGAGCAGTTGTACCGCGCCGCGTCGATCCTGGCCGGCAGCCCCTATCACCGCGCCTGAGTGGCAAGGAACAGGCGCAGGGAATTGCCAAGGCGCCCGAAAGCCGGGCTC
>SKHK01000182.1 GCA_007117005.1 Paracoccaceae bacterium | reverse complement strand
GTAAGGCTCTGATATTGAGTCAAAATTTCAATTACGGCCCCAGGGGTGGCTTCCAGGTGGATTCCCCGGTGAAAAGGCCAGACGCTAGAAAAGTCTCGGGCTCAGCCCCCCCGTATACGGATCGGGCCCGGGAGGAACCATGCCGAGGGGCGACGTGGCCGGCCCATGGACGAAGCGCTCCGCGGCATTGGTGCTTGTCGCTGATGGCCCGCGCTGCCCGGAACGCTGCGCATTTTGCGATCTGACCGACCTGTTGGACGATTGGGGTCTTCTCAATCATCAAACAGGAGGTTCCTCTGACAGAGGAGAGAATTAGCCCGCTGCGCCAGCGGATGATGGAAGACATGCGCATCCGTGGGACCCGAAGCGTTAACCGTGGCGCCGCGCCCAGTTCGACACGCTGCGGCTGCACCTCGTGAAGCTGGCCGCCACCATCGTCGAAAAGAAGACCCGGATTATCGTAACGCTGCTGGCATCGTGCCCACGACGGGGATTTCTCCTATTTCTCTTCAATGCCCTCGCCCAACCAAAAGTAGCCTGACGCAAGCGCCCGACAACCCCGAAACATTAACCCACACCACCCCCAAGACCCAAGTCACCGACCGGCTTGCCAACCGGACGCCGGCCCCGCATGGGCGTGACAATCCCGAAACCCGAAGAACCGCTCCCCTGAGCAGAAAACGACAGCTTCATGAATTATCCGGGCTAGCAGCCCGCCCGACCGCAGGCGCCGCTCAGGGCAAAAAACGCTTGTCCAGCGGTCGGATTCAGGCGATCTTGGCTACAGAAGGCACCCCAATTGGGGAATGTCGGAGGAAACAGATGACAAGCAAATTCTCTGCGCATAAACGCCTAAGACATTTTTGTTATGCTTCCATTAGTGGGGTAATGCTTTCAGCCTTTGCGTTACACGCAGAAACAGCTGAATATGAAGAGGTTGCTGTGGAGCTCGCGATTGGTGCGTTATGCAAGCATGCTTATGGTGATGACGTGCTGTTTTCTCTCATTGAGAATAATTTTCGAGAACTGGGAAAGAAAGCATTTCCAGAAACCTCAAAAACAGAGTGGAACGACGTAGTAGC
Organism: Paracoccaceae bacterium; assembly: GCA_007117005.1. GTDB lineage: Bacteria > Pseudomonadota > Alphaproteobacteria > Rhodobacterales > Rhodobacteraceae > Pararhodobacter. The sequence continues at coordinate 1,599 of SKHK01000182.1, read as the reverse complement.
ACAAGTTGTTTATTCTGTTTCACAGGAAGAGGCCGACCCCAGCAATCCATTCACTCTTGGGTTTTGCGAAATGCTGCGAAGTAAATATCTACCTTAAAAAGCCAGAAGGGATTCTGGGGCCGACGCTCCATTTGTAGTAGCATTCGCAGGAAGTGGCACGCGTGCCGCTCGACCTTCACGGGGCCTTGTCGCTGGCCGCTGATCTGCTGGCCGCGACCGCGCGGGCGCAAGCCGAACCGAAAGGGGGAACGCCTGCGCCTTCACGGGCCGCAAACATACGGGGCAATGGCAATCGCTATGGGCTGGGGCATGACGCGGGCCTGGCGGGCCGAAGCAACGCTGCGCGCGGCTGGGCTCGTGACAATGGGCGAACTCGGGCGGGCGGTGTTGGTTAGTCGAAGCGCATCACCTGACCAGCCGTCGTGACCAGAGCTTCCACGCAGACACTTACCACAATGTCGGCTCTTTCCGCTGTGGCAAGCCGTGTAATGTCTGTACCACCAAGTGTTTGATATCGCCCGCTCTGCGTGAAGCTTTCACTCACAGAAAGCCTTGCATCTTCATCAATCTTCACGTTTGCAATGCTCCGCCCCAAGACATCCTCGAAGAAAATCCGCCCCTCAATCATGCGGATATCATGGCTGGAAATGTTTTCTAAGGTCACTGAGAGCGCAACGCCCTCTAAGAACCCAACCTCTACAACCCTTGCGGACCATTCGGAAGCCGCTAGGACTTCCGGCGAACCTTTGTGACAATCTGCTGCGCTGGCGGTGGTTGCTACCGTCACGGCTGCTAATGCGATAATGGAAGCTAGTTTGCTCATTTGGCGTTTCTCCCGTCAAACGTGTGGCGCAGTTCGTGGATCCAGAGTTTCACAATATCATCGGCCACCTACATGCGCCATGATATTCGAGCTGCGAACTAAGTCTCTGAAAGTTTGTGGGAACCGATCGACCACGGCCGCCCCTTCGGCATCGCGGCTGTCACATCAACTTCCTTCAGCATCCCGCCCTCGGCCAGCCCGTCCCGGATCCAACCCAGCGCATCATGCCATTCTTCATAGGCGCGCCGCGCAGCCTCGATTTGACCGGCATCCGGTCTGAACGTCACCGGGCATGCCCGAACCTCGACACTGCGCCATTTTCCCCGGGACAGCACGCGCTCGGTACCGACCACGATGGTGGTGGCCCGCTCCCCATGCTGGTTGCGTTTCATTTCGACCGGCACACAACGCGAAACAGCGCCTGGCATCCAGTCCGGCGTCAGCCCAGCGCGAGCGAGCTCGGCCACGCGGATGGCCATGCGCTTGCCGCCGAGGCTGTCGGGAATCCCGGCGACGGTCGCGGCGATCACCTCCGCGTCCTCGTGGGTGTAGCCTCCAACCTTGTGCTGCCCCCCGTCGACCTGGCAGCCCAGCGCGGCGCGTTGCAGAAGGACGTATTCGAGGCCAAAGCCGAAACCTTCCTCCTCGATATCCGATGGCAGCGGCAGTTCGAGCTGTGCCTTTTCAACCCGAAACGCCCATTCCAGCGCCTGCTGAACCGACATGGATCGCTTCGGGCGCCCTGACCTTGTGCGACCGACACCACTCTGCAGTTT
>SKHK01000313.1 GCA_007117005.1 Paracoccaceae bacterium | reverse complement strand
GAGCCCTGAAAGACCGTTCATGCAAGCAGAGCCTTTTCGCCATGAGATCCGCGTGGGCTGGGGCGATTGCGACCCCGCGCGCATTGCCTATACCGCGCGCCTGCCTGCCTTTGCGCTGGAAGCCATCGACGCCTTCTGGGAGCATCATCTGGGCGATGGCCCCGATGACCGGCAGGGCGGCTGGTACCGAATGGAGATGGATATGGGCTTCGGCACGCCCTTTGTTGGCCTGTCGATGGATTTCCGCGCACCGGTCACGCCGCGGCACCGGCTGATCTGCACGGTCTGGCCCGAAAAGCTGGGCACACGCTCGATCACCTTTCGCGTGGAGGGGCATCAGGACGGGGTCTTGTGCTTCGAGGGGCGCTTTACCAATGTCTTTACCCATGCCGGCGGTTTGCAGACACGCACGCCCCCCGAAGAGATCCGCGCGCGCATCGAGGCCCTGATGGGCTGAACCGCGCCCGGTCAGGGCGCAGGGCGGGCGCAGGATAATGCATATGGCCCCTTTGGCGGCGCCAATATGCTGGACAAGTTGCATTATCTTGCTAACTTTTCCGTCATGACCGAGATCACGAATTTTCGCGGCGATACCCTGGCCCCTGATGCCGATGGCGGCTGCACGCCCGGTGACGCGCTGCTGGCGCGCGTCGGTGATCGGGTACGTGCCGCGCGCGAGCGTCACGGGCTGTCGCGCCGGGCGCTGGCGGAGAAATCGGCGGTCTCGCAGCGTTATCTGGCGCAACTGGAGGCGGGAAGCGGCAATATCTCCATCGTGCTGCTGCACCGCGTGGCGCAGGCGCTGGATCACCGGATCGAGTGGCTGCTGGGCGAGGAAGACCCCTGGCAGTCAGACACGCTGCGCGCGGCGGAACTGTTCCGCCGGGCCGACATCCGCACCCGGGCGCGGGTGATGGAGCTTTTGCAGCCGGGCAGTGCCGATGCGCAGCGGGCGCGACGCCTTTGCCTGATCGGCCTGCGCGGGGCGGGAAAGTCCACGCTGGGCACGGCGCTGGGCCAGCGGCGCGGGCTGCCTTTTGTCGAGCTCAACCGCCTGATCGAGGAACAGAGCGGCATGCCGATCAACGAGGTGATCGCCTTTTTCGGTCAGGAAGGCTATCGCCAGTTGGAGGCCGAGGCGCTGAACCGGGTCATCGCCACGCATGACACGGTGGTGCTGGCCGTCGCCGGCGGGATCGTCGCCGACCCGGAGACCTTTGCGCGGCTGATGCAGGGGTTTCACACCGTCTGGGTCAAGGCCCGGCCAGAGGAACACATGGCGCGGGTAAAGGGGCAGGGCGATCTGCGCCCGATGGCCGGCAACCCCGAGGCGATGGTCCAGCTTCAGGCGCTGCTCCGCGCGCGCGAGGCGCTTTATGCGCAGGCCGGGGCGGTGCTGGACACCTCTGCCCGGACGGTTGCGCAATCGCTGGACGAGTTGGACGCGCTGGTCACGGCGCGGGGGTTTCTTGACTGACGCCTGTCCGCTGGTGGCGCTGGATCGGCGGCTTGCAGCCCTGACCGGGGCGGCTGCCGGGGCGGCGGTGGTTCCCTTGGGTGACGGCGGCACCGATGTTCAGGCGGCTGTCCCCGCGCGGGCGGTGGTGCTGGGCGAAGGGGGCGGCGGGGCCGGATGGGCCGCGGCGCTGGCGGGCGCAGGTGTTGAAACCACGCTGCTGCTGGCAGACAGCGCCGATCTGGCGCGGCTGGCTGATCTGCTGGCCCGCGCCGCGCGGCGTGATCCGGCGCTGGTGCCCTTTGCCCTGAGCCTGGACCCGGTGCCGGGGGCGGGGCTGCTGGTGGTGCCGGATGCGCAGGACGCCGCGCAGCACCCCGCGCTGAACGGGGCGCTGCCCGCGGCGCTGGACGCGCTGCCGCCTGACGGGGTGGTCATCGGCGCGGGTGATCTGGACCTGCTGCACCGGCTGGATGCGCGGCTGCCGGCCTCGCGGCGCCTGATCGGCCTGCATCTGCCGCCGCCCGCCGCGAAAGGTCGCCTGGTCGAGGTAATGCCCGCCCGCCCCGATGCCCCCTGGCAGGCCGGGGTCCTGGCCATGGCGCAGGCGCTTTCACAGCGGCTGGGGCGGCGGCCGGTCATCCTGCCACCGGGCATGGCCAGCCCCGCCCGCGCCCTGCTGGGCCATCTGACCGCCTGCGCGGATGCCTTGCTGATGAGCGGTGCCACACCATGGGACCTGGATGACGCCATGCAGTCAGGCGGCTGGGCGCAGGGGCTGTTTCTGCTGGAGGATCAGGCCGGTATCGACCAGATGGTCACCCTGCGCGCGGCCCATGCCGCAGCCACCGGGCAGGCCGTGGCGCCGATTGCGCCGCGGATGCTGGCCGAGGGGCGGCTGGGCCAGCAGGGCGGCGTGGGCTGGTATCGCTATCCCGGCGGGGGCGGGCCGGTGATCGACCCGCTGATGGAGGACATGTGCACCGAAGAGGCCCATTTCGCCCGCTGGCCCCGTGCCGTGCCGGGGCCTGGGGTGATACGGGCACGGCTGATCCTGGCGGTGATAGCCGGTGCGGCGGGGCTGGCAGACCGTCTGCCGCTGCCTGTTCTGGACGCGATCGCGCGGCAGGCGCTGGGTTTTCCGGCCGCGCTGGGTGGCCCCCTGGCGCTGGCCGCACGGCTGGGCGGGGCGCTGGAGGCGCCGCTTGCTGCTTCCATGCTGGGGGGGCGGGCCG
>SKHK01000082.1 GCA_007117005.1 Paracoccaceae bacterium | reverse complement strand
GTGCGGCCACCGACCCTTTCGCCGCCCGCGACAACCCGCGCGCCGCCGCCCAGCCCGTATCCATAGCTGAGGCCCGCTGAATTGCTGCCCCCGATGCGCCCGACATAGCCGTAAAATTCGCCCCCGCCCAGCGCCACGTTGCCCGCGATGCTGCCGTTGTTCTGTGCCCCCACGCGCGCCACTAGCCCGGTCACGCCCCAGTCGCCGCCGTCATAATGCGCCGATGCCGTGATCACCCGCACCGTGCCGCCGCGCGCGCTTTGGTAACCGGCGGCGACGGTGACGGCATCGAACCGCGCCCGCGCGCCGATCTCGAAGCCGCGTGTGCGCTCGGTCGACAGCGCGACCTCCCAGTCGCCACCGCTGTAACGCGCGTGGATGGTCTGCTGGCCGCCCGAATTGGTGCCATTCGCACCGCCGGAGTTGAAGCGCGTCACCGCGCCGCGCAGACCCGCGGTTTCGCCGTTCTGCTGGCCGCCCTCATAACCCACGCGCCCGCCGATGCCGCGCGCCGCGCCGGATGTGGCGATGGCGCCGTCCTGGTTGCCGAAGGTCAGGCGAAAGCCCGCGGCCTGCGCAAACACCCGCGCGCCGGAAAAGACGCCCGTGCCCTGCGTGCTTGCCGTGCCCCCGGCCGTGGCCATCTGGACCCGGGAAAAGGCGCCGAAGGTCAGGACGTGATCGCCCTGGACCGTGGCGGAGAAATTCAGCCGCAGCCGCGCCTCGGTGCGATAACGCGACGTGCCCGTGGCCGTGGCAAAGCCGTTGGTGTCGTACTGAACGCCCATGCGGCCCTCGCCGCCGATGGACAGGCCCTGGGCCGCAGCCATGCCGCCCGAGAGCGCCAGGGCGCCCGCGGCAAGATATATCGATTTCATGATTGCCCTCGCTTATTGGCAGGTTTTCACATTGCCTGGCGATAAGCTGGGTCTGCGCAGGTCATGCCAAAGCGCCCCGCCCGCGGCAACCACTGCGGGCGTCTTATTCCGAGTCTTTCGCTTGGTGTAACCGCGGCGCAACAGTGCGCCACGGCGGGCTGCGCCACGGGGTTGCCCGGCCCCATGAACCGCCCGCGCGTCAGATGACTTGTTCAGCGCGTGACGCTCGGTTAAACGTGCGACCAAGTGGAAAGGTAGGCAGATGATGAGCATCAACCGTCTGGGCACTGCAACGCTGGCCTTGGTGCTGGTTCTGACGCTGGCGGCCTGTGGCGGCGGCATGGGCGGACTGTTCGGCGGCGGCGGCTCGCCCCGCGGCGCGCAGACGGCGGCCGAGGACGAGATCCTGCGCGAACGCCTGCAGGACACCGGATCGCGTGATTCGATCTGGGACCTGTTCACCAACCGCACCCCGCCGGAAACCACGATCCAGGTGAACCGCTATCTGTGGGCGGCGTCGATGGAAGTTCTGGATTTCCTGCCGGTGGACACCGTCGATCCGTTTTCCGGCGTCTTCACCACCGGTTTCGGCACCCCGCCGGGCGGCGGGCGGCCCTATCGCGCCACCGTGCATGTGACCGACGGCGCGCTGGATGCCCGCGCGCTGAACGTGGCGCTGGTCACCCGCGCCGGCCCGGCCAGCACCGAAACGGTGCGCGCGGTGGAAAACGCCATCCTGACCCGCGCGCGGCAGATGCGCATTCAGGACCGCGGGCTGTAACGGCCCCATCGCGGCCCACTGGACCCCCGGCACGCGGGCGGCTATCACGGCGCCGGGCCGCGGCTGCGGTCCGTCTCGCCCGCATCGCATGTTCAGGGGAAATCCATGCCCGCCGACACCCAGCCCCGCTATGACCCGCAGGCCATTGAAAAGACATGGCAGGACCGCTGGGAGGCCGCCGATTGCTTCACCGCGCGCCATGACCCGGCCCGGCCGAAATACTATGTGCTGGAGATGTTCCCCTACCCATCTGGTCGCATCCATATGGGGCATGTGCGCAACTACACGATGGGCGATGTGGTGGCGCGCTACAAGGCCGCGCGCGGTTTCAGCGTGCTGCACCCGATGGGCTGGGACGCCTTTGGCATGCCGGCCGAAAACGCCGCGATGCAGGAGGGCGGGCACCCCGCCGAATGGACCTATAACAACATCGCGGTGATGAAGGGGCAGATGAAGCCCCTTGGCCTGTCCATCGACTGGTCGCGCGAATTCGCCACCTGTGACGTGGAGTATTACGGCCAGCAGCAGGCGTTGTTCCTGGACATGCTGGAGGCCGGCCTCGTCTATCGCAAGAACGCCGTGGTCAACTGGGACCCGGTGGACATGACCGTGCTGGCCAACGAGCAGGTGATCGACGGCAAGGGCTGGCGGTCCGGCGCCGAGGTGGAACGGCGCGAGCTGACGCAGTGGTTCTTCCGCATTTCAGAGTATTCGTCAGACCTGCTGGCGGCGCTGGACGGGCTGGACAACTGGCCCGAAAAGGTGCGCCTGATGCAGCGAAACTGGATCGGCCAGTCCCGCGGGCTGCAGTTTCCGTTCACCACCGTGAACGCGCCCGAAGGCTTTGCGCAGATCGAGGTCTACACCACCCGCCCCGATACGCTGCTGGGCGCGTCGTTTGTGGCGGTCAGCCCTGACCATCCGCTGGCCAGGCATCTGGAGGCCGAAAGCACCGAGGTGGCCGAATTCGTCGCTGATTGCCGGCGCATCGGCACCACCGAGGAGGCGCTGGAAAAGGCGGAAAAGCGCGGCCTGGATACCGGCATCCGCGTGCGCCATCCGCTGGACCCGGAATGCGAACTGCCAGTCTGGATCGCCAATTTCATCCTGATGGATTACGGCACCGGCGCCATCTTCGGCTGCCCCGCCCATGACCAGCGCGATTTCGACTTCGCCACCCGGTATATCCTTCCCATCCCCGCCGTCTTCGTGGCGGAGGGCGCCGAGGAAGAACCGCTGGCAGAGGCCTATGTGCCGCCGAAAACCCAGCGCGTGCGCTATGTCCGGGGCTTTGCCGGGGCGGAACTGCAAACCGGCGAGGATGCGGTAGAGGCCGCGATCAGTGATTGCGAATCACGCGGCATCGGCCGGGGGGTGACGCAATACCGCCTGCGCGACTGGGGGCTGAGCCGGCAGCGGTATTGGGGCTGCCCCATCCCGGTGGTGCATTGCGAAAGCTGCGGCGTGGTGCCCGAGAAAAAGGAAAACCTGCCCGTCGCCCTGCCGATGGATGTAAGTTTCGACCAACCCGGCAACCCGCTGGACCGCCACCCCACCTGGCGCGACTGCGCCTGCCCGAAATGCGGCGCGCCGGCCAGGCGCGAAACCGACACCATGGACACTTTCGTCGATTCGTCGTGGTATTTCGCCCGCTTCACCGCCCCGCGCGCCAACACCCCCACCGACGCGGGCGAGGCCGATTACTGGATGAATGTCGACCAGTATATCGGCGGGATCGAGCATGCGATTCTGCACCTGCTTTATTCCCGCTTCTTTGCCCGCGCCATGCATCGCACCGGCCACCTGCCGGAACGCTGCATCGAACCCTTCGACGCGCTGTTCACGCAAGGGATGGTGACGCATGAGATCTACATGACCCGCGATGCGCGCGGGCGGCCGGTCTATCACCTGCCAGAGGATGTGGCGGACGGGAAAGTGAAAGCGACGGGCGAGGCGGTGCAGATCATCCCCTCTGCCAAGATGTCGAAATCCAAGAAGAACGTCGTCGATCCGGTGGATATCATCGACCGCTTCGGCGCCGATACCGCGCGCTGGTTCGTGCTGTCCGACAGCCCGCCCGAACGCGATGTGGAATGGACCAGCGCCGGGGCCGAGGCAACCTACAAGCACCTCGCCCGCGTCTGGGCGCTGTGCGACCGGATCGCCGCCATGCCGGATGGCACGGCCGGGCCGGCCGACAGCGACCTCATGCGCGCCATGCACCGCGCGATTGCCGATGTGACGAAGGCGATCGACGGTTTCGCCTTCAACAAGGCGATTGCCGAGCTTTACGCCTTCACCAACACGCTAAGCCGCTCGGACTCCTCGGGCACGGCGCAAAAGACCGCCATGCGCACGCTGGCGCAGCTGATGGCGCCCATGGTGCCCCATATCGCCGAGGATATCTGGGCCCATCAGGGCGGCAAGGGGCTGGTCGCACAGGCAGACTGGCCGCAGGCCGATCCGGCGATGCTGGTCTCCGACACCGTCACCCTGCCCATCCAGATCAACGGCAAGCGCAAGGGCGAAATCTCGGTGCCGGCCGATGCGCCAAAGGAAGCGGTTGAAAAGGCCGCGCTAAGCGCCGATGCTGTGGTCAAGGCGCTGGCCGGGGCAGTGCCGAAAAAGGTGATCGTGGTGCCGGGGCGGATTGTGAATGTGGTTGTCTGACCGACGCAGGGTGCTGATGCTGCTGGGCGGGGCCGGGCTGTCATCGGCCATGGCCGGCACCCTGTCCGGCTGCGGCTTTACCCCCGTCTACGGCCCTGACGGCGCGGGCCGCACCCTGACCGGCAGCATCCGCGCCGATGATCCGGTCACGCGGCGGGATTTCAACTTTGTCTCGGCACTGGAAGATCGCCTTGGTCCGCCGGGTGACGGTGTCTTTCACCTGGCCTATACCATCGACATCACCGAGACCGAGCGCGGCGCGGTGCGCACGGTCGGCGCCACCCGCAACCTGATGCGCGGGCAATTGCGCTATGTGCTGACCCGCGCCGACGGGACCGCGGTGACCGATGGGCAGGTGGGGGCGAACACGGCCTATTCGCTGACCTCGACCCAGCTTGCCACGCTTGCCGCACGCGAGGATGCGGAACTGCGTCTGGTCCGCATGCTGGTCGACGCCATGGTCTCGCGCCTGATGATCGACCCCGCGCTGCAGACCCCGGCATGAAACTGGCGCCGCGCGATGCGGCGGGCTTTCTGTCCCGCCCGGACCCGCGGGTGCCGGCGCTGCTGATCTACGGCAACGACCCCATGCGCGTGGCAGAACGCCGCCAGCGTGTGATCGCCGCGCAGATCGGCCCGCAGGGCGAGGGTGAGATGCGCCTTACCCGCTTTCCGGCGGCCGACCTGCGCCGGGACCCGGCCGCGGCGCTGGATGCGATGCGCTCGGCGGGCTTTTTCCCAGGCCCCCGCGCCGTGCTGATCGAGGATGCGACCGAGGGCGCAACCGACCCCCTGCGCAGCGCACTGAAGGAATGGGCGGAAGGCGACGCGCTGATCGTGGTCACGGCGGGGATGCTGAACGCCGGCTCGAAGCTGCGCAAGCTGTTCGAGGGGGACAAGCGCGCGCTGTGCCTGGCTGTCTATGACGACCCGCCCGGGCGCGCAGAGATCGAGGCGATGCTACGCGCCGAGGGGCTGACCGAGCTGCCGACAGAGGCGCTGCGCGATCTGGTCGCGCTGGGCCAGGGGATGGAGCCGGGCGACTTTCGCCAGATGCTGATCCGTGTCGCGCTCTACAAACGCGGCGACCCCGCCCCCCTGACCCCGGCCGAAATCGCCCTTCTGGCCCCGCCGGCGGGCGAGGCGGCGGTCGATGCCGTGCTCGATGCCGCGGCAGAGGGGCGGATCGCCGATATCGCCCCCCTGATGGCACGGCTGTCCGGTCAGGGCGTGGCGCCGGTGACGCTGTGCATCGGCGCGCTGCGGCACTTCCGGCTGCTGCACCGGCTGGCATCCGACACCCGCGGCGCCGATCAGGCGGTGGCGGGGCTGCGCCCGCCGGTCTATGGGCCCCGGCGCGACCGGCTGATCCGCCATGCCCGGCGCTGGCCGCTGGCAAGGGTCGAGGCCGCGCTGGGCGATCTGGTCAGCACCGATCTTGCGCTGCGCTCGACCTCGCCCGCGCCGGCCGGGGCGGTGATCGAACGCGTGCTGATGCGCCTGGCGGCAATGGTTGCGGGACGAGGCGCCAGCGGTGGTGGTGGCGGGCGCTGACGGGCGCTGGCGGGCGCACCCACTTGCAGTCCGGCCCGCGCCACGCCATCAAGACGCGCAATCGACATGAAAAGGATCCCGTCATGGCCAGCCCCGCCTATACCGTCTATGGCACCGCGAAATCCCGCGCCGCGCGGGTTCTGTGGATGCTGGAAGAACTCGGCCAGCCCTATGAGCACATTCCCGCCCATCCGCGCGATGCCGCGCTGTCGGCGGTCAGCCCCGCCGGCAAGATCCCGGCGATGACCGTGGACGGCACCGCGCTGACCGATTCGACGGCGATCATCCAGTATCTGGCCGACCGGCACGGCGCGCTGACCTTTGCCGCCGGCACACTGGAGCGCGCGCGGCAGGATGCGCTGACCCATTGCATTCTGGACGAATTCGACGCCGTGCTGTGGACCGCCGCGCGACACAGCTTTATCCTGCCGGAGGAACACCGCGTGGCGGGGGTGAAAGACTCGCTGCGGTGGGAGTTCAACCGCAACACGGCCGCTTTCGCCGCGCGGATGGGCGATGGCCCGTTTCTGATGGGCGAGGTGATGACCGTGCCCGATATCGTGCTGACGCATTGCTGCCTCTGGGCGCGTTCGGCGAAGTTCGAGATCACGGCGCCGAAGCTGGCCGAATATCTGGACCAACTGAAGCAGCGCCCTGCCCTGCGCCGGGCATTCAAGCGGGAATGACGCGGCTTGCGGCGGGACGATCAGGGATACGCCGAACGCCCGTCACGAACACCCTTCAGGGGCTGGGGGGGTGGATGATCTCATGTCGCGCCGGTCTTGCCTTTGTTCCGCCTGCGACCGCGGGGCATCAGTGGAACGCGGGCCGCCCTGACCCTCAGCGCCCGCCCGGCTTTTCCGGCAACCCCAGAAGCGCCAGCATCCGCGCCGGCTCTTCCAGCCGCAGGCGCACCGGCAGGGTCAGCACGCGCTGCCGCAGGGCCTGAGGCAGGCGTACCGCATCCTTTTCCGTCGTGACCAGTTGCGCGCCCAGCGCCTGGGCCTCGCGCTCCAGCCGGGAGAACAGCACCGCGCCCAGCGGCTGATGATCCGACAGCGCCTGCGCGCGCAGGATCTCGGCGCCCTGCTCGGCAAGGCTGGTGAAAAATTTTTGCGGCCGCCCGATCCCGGCGAAAGCCAGCACCCGCAGCCCGCGCCAATCCATGCCGGTGGCCAGCGGCTCTACCTGCGCGCCCAGCAGCGGCACACCGCCCCCGGCGCGCCCGGACGCCGCACCGATCACCCCGCCCCAGGCCGCGGCAAAGGCGTCCCGATCGGCCGGCGTGCCGATCGCCAGCACCAGATCGGCCCGCGCAAGCCCCTGCGCTACCGGTTCGCGCAGGGGGCCCGCGGGCAGGCAGCGGGCATTGCCGAAGCCCGTCTGAGCATCCACCACGATTACCGCGCGATGCGGATTGACCGCGGGGTTCTGCAACCCGTCGTCCATCAGCACCAGATCGGCCCCCGCGTCCTGCGCCGCGCGCACCCCGGCAGCCCGGTCGCGCGCCACCCATACCGGCGCGAAGGCGGCCATCAGCAGCGCCTCGTCACCCACCTGCGCGGCGTCATGGCGGCGCGGGTCCACGCGCACCGGCCCTGCCAGCCGCCCGCCATAGCCGCGCGTGACCACCTGCGCCGCGACACCCGCATCGCCCAGATGCTGGATCAGCGCGATGGTCAGCGGCGTCTTGCCGGTCCCGCCCGCATTCAGGTTGCCGATGCACCAGACCGGGCGCTCTGCCCGCCAGCCGGGCCGCCGCATCCGCCAACGCGTGGCCAGCCCGTAAACTGCGCCCAGCGGCGCCAGCAGCCGGGCCTGCCAGCCGGGCGCCTGCGGCGGATTGAACCAGAAGCGCGGTGGCCTCATGCCGCGCCCCCTGACGGTGGCGCCGTCTGCTGCGAGGCGGCGCCCTGCCCTCTTTCCCGCAGCCAGGTCAAGATGGCGCGGGCGACGCGGTCCGTGGCATCATTGCCTTGGGTGACCATTTCCCAACCGCGCAAGACGACATGCGCTGCAGTTTCGGGCTGCAACAGCGTTGCGACCGCATCGGCCAGGGCATCAGCGCTGGCGGGATCAGAGGGCACGCGCAGGCTGGCGCCGGCCCCGGACAGGGTCTGAAGCCAGGCCTGCAGGGCCGGGTCGCCGCAGGGACCATGCACGGGCGCTGCACCCAGCGCCAGCGCAGCGCCAGGGTCGGCGCCGGCCGCATCCGGTTTCAGCGTGCCGCCCAGGTAGCAAACCTGCGCCAGCCGCAGGAACAAGCCCTGATCATCGCCCGTATCGGCGACATAGACCTGGGTCGTCTCGTCGATATCGGCGTCCTCGCTGCGCCGCCCGGCCAGCAGGCCCACATCAAGGGCATGGCGCATCAATGCCGCGGCATCGTCAGGCTGCGCGGGAATGGCGATCAGCAACAGTCGGTGCGCCTGCCGCAGGGCCTGGGCATGGGCCAGCATGACGGCTTCGGCCTCGGAAGCGGGCACGGCCAAAGCCAGCCAGACCGGGCGACGCGCAAGCGCGGCACTCAGCGCTTGCAGTTCCGCCCGATTGCAAGGCCGGGCCGCGGAAAAGCGCGCCAGGGCACCGCTGACGCGCAGCGTCGTCCCACTGCCCAGCCGCACCGCCAGCGCATCGGCCACGGCCTGCGTCCGGCAATGGATTTCGGTAAAGCAGGACAGAATATCGCCACCCCGCCACAAACGACGGCGCAGGCTGCCCGCGGCACGCGGCGGGTCGGCATCGACCAGGAACAGGCCCAGACCCGCCGCGCGCGCCGCCTCGATCATCGCGCGTGGCGGTTGGGCGGCACCGGCCAGAACCAGCGCCACAGGACGGTTGCGCTGGATATAGCTACGCGTGGCGCGCGCGTCACCGGGCGGGCCGGGCAGTCCCTCGGCCTGCGGGCCGGTCAGCAGGCAGTCGGGCGGGGCGGGCTGGTCCTCCAGATGGTCGCGCAGCACCGATAGCACCACCGCGCCATCCTGATCCGTGCCATGCAGCCACAGCCGGGCCGGGCCTTCTTCCTGTGCCTGTGCCGCCATGCAAGCCCCCTGCCGCGCGGCGCGCTTCAGGTTTCGACGGCGCGGGTCGGGCTTTCGGGGTGCCCTTCCTCCAGCAGCCGGTGCAGATGGGCGATGAAATAGCGCGTGTCGGCCTGATCGACGGTGCGCTGGGCCTCGGATTTCCAGGCGCGATAGGCGCTGGCGTAATCCGGAAACAGGCCGACCACGTGGATCGCGGACGGGTCGGCGAATTCGGTCGAGGAGGGGTTGGTCAGCGTTCCGCCGAAGACCAGGTGCAAGCGTTGGGCCATGTCATTCTCCTGTAAAAGGTCAATCCCGGGGCCGCGGTTGGAGGGCGTACAGCAGCCCCTGGTGCAACCGCTCTGGCGCCGCCAGCACGCCGGGACTGCGCGCATCGCGGCTGTTGAAGCGCAAGGGCCGACCCTGGCGGTCGCTCACCCGCGCACCGGCCTCGGTAGCGATCAGCGCAGCTGCGGCGATATCCCAGTCCCATGTATCGCGCAGGGTCAGCATGGCGTCAAAGGCCCCCTCGCCGACCAGCGCCAGCCGCCAGGCCAGCGAGGGGCGGAAATGCCTCGTCACCGGCGGCACGCCCTGCGGCCAGTGGCGTGCCTCCAGCGCCGGGCGGGCGGCCAGGACACGCGCGCCATCCAACCGCGTGCGGGCCGAGGCCGCCAGCCGCTGCCGGTTCAGCCAGGCCCCGCCGCCCAGCGTGGCCACATAGGTCAGGTCCATCAGCGGCAGATGCACCACCGCGGCCACCGGCACGCCCCCGCGCACCACCGCCAGCGCATGGGCAAAGCTTTTCTGCCCGTCGATGAAGGCGCGCGTACCGTCGATGGGGTCAATCACGAAGACCGCCTCTGCCCGCAGCCGCGCGGTGTTTTCCAGCGGCGCGCTTTCCTCTGACAGCCAGCCATAGCCGGGGCGCGCACCCAGCAGGTGGTCGTGCAGGTAGTCGTTGACCTCCAGATCGGCCTCGGTCACCGGGCCCTGGCCGCAGCCCTTGTCCCAGCTACGCGCGCCGCGCTCGAAATGCCGGCGGGCGATCTGGCCGGCAGCCAGCGCGGCTGCGGTCAACAGCGCCAGATCGGCCGTGGCAGAGGGCGCGGCAGAGGAGGGCGCGGCGGGGTCAGGCTCCGGCAAGCGTCAGCCCCTCTACCAGCAGCGAGGGCACCACCGTCCCCAGATGCGCGCGCGCGTCATTGGCCGGCACCAGGGTCATCAGCATGTCGCGCAGATTGCCCGCGATGGTGCATTCGTTCACCGCGTAGGCGATCTGCCCGCCCTCTACCCAGAACCCCGACGCCCCGCGCGAATAGTCGCCCGTGGTGGGGTTGATCGTCGCCCCGATAAGCGAGGTGACCAGCAGCCCCGTGCCCATGTCCCGCAACAGGTCGGCGCGTGTGCGCGCGCCTTGCGTCAGCGCCAGGTTCGAGGTCCCCGGCGAGGGCGGGCCGCCCGGACCGCGCGTGGCGTTGGCGGTGCTTTCCAGCCCCAGCTTGCGCGCCGTGGCCAGATCCAGCACCCAGCCCTGCAGCACGCCGCCGGCTACCAGGTCGCGCGCGGTGGTGGCCAGCCCCTCGGCATCAAAGGGCCGCGAGCCGGCGATGCGCGGGCGCAAGGGGTTTTCCGTCAGGCTCAGCCCCGCGGGCAGCACCTGCTGGCCCAGCGCATCGCGCAGCCAGCTTGACCCGCGCGCGATCGCGCTGCCGTTGATGGCCGAGACCAGATGCCCGATCAGCGATGACGCGATGCGTTCGTCGTAAAGCACCGGATAGCGGCCAGAGGGGGGCTTGCGCGCGCCTGCCCGCGCCACCGCGCGCGCGCCGGCCAGTTGCCCGATGCCCGCGGCGTCAGGCAGGTCGGCCAGATGCAGGCGGGATTCGGCGGCCCAGTCGCGTTCCATCGCGGTGCCGCTGCCGGTGATCGCCACGCAGCTGGTGCCGTGCCCGGTGCGCGCATAGCCGCCGGCAAAACCGTTGCTTGCCGCCAGCCAGACCTGCCGCCGCCCATAGCTGGCCGAGGCGCTGTCGATCTGGCTGACACCCTCCACCGCACGCGCCGCGGCCTCGGCCGTCAGGGCACGGTCCTGCAGGGCAGTGGGTTCGGGCTCTGGCGAGGGGTCGTCCAGATCCAGCGCGGCGGCATCGCGGGTGGCGGCCAGTTGCGCAGGGTCGGCCAGGCCCGCGTAAGGGTCCTCGGGCGCCTCGCGCGCCATGGCGACGGCGCGTTCGGCCATGGCGCGCAGGGTCTCCGGCCGGCCATCGCCGCTGGACACGCAGGCCTGGCGCTGCCCGATCAGCACGCGCAGGCCCAGGTCCAGCCCCTCTGCCCGTTCGGCCTGTTCCAGCGTGCCGTCGCGCACATCGACCGAGACCGCAACGCCGTCGATCACGATGGCATCCGCGCTCTCGGCCCCCGCGGCGCGGGCGGCGTCAAGCAGCGCCTGCGCCAGATCGGCGCAGTTGCTTGCGGGCGTGGTGTTGCGTGCGCTCATGGGGGCTGTCTTTCCGGTGCCTGTGCTGGCCATCTGCTTAGCCCGGCATGGCGGCAAAGAAAAGCGCGACACCGGGCCGCGGCGGCGCCTAGAGCCCCGCCGCCGCGGCCTGCGCCAGCACCGCGTCCACCATTGCGCCGGCGCTGCCCGTATAGGCGGCAGGATCCAGCAGCCGGTCCAGTGCCGCACCGTCCAGATGCGCGGTGACAGCAGGATCGGCGATCAGCGCGGCGCGCAGGTCGGTTCCGCCCGCCGTGGCCGCGCGCGCGGCGCGTTCGACCGCCTGTTTCGCCTGGTCGCGCCCCATGGCGGGGGCCAGGCCCATCATCACCGCCTCGGCCATGATCAGCCCGCCGCCCCGCGCCATGTTGGACGCCATGCGCGCGGGATCGACCTGCAGCCCCTCCAGCACCGGGCGCATCTGCGCCAGCGCGCCCGACAGCAGCACGAAACCATCCGGCACCACCAGCCATTCCATCGGCATCGCACCCAGGCCGCGTTCATGCTCCTGCATCATCGCGTCCAGTTGCAGCGCCGGCAGGTCACGCAGGCGGCGGGCGATGGCCATGACCTGCGGGCAGGCGACCGGGTTGCGCTTTTGCGGCATGGTCGAGGACCCGCCGCGCCCGGGGGTTGCCGGTTCGGACAGCTCGCCGATCTCGCTGCGCATCAGGACCGCGACCTCGCCCGCGATCTTGCCCAGCGTGGCGCCCGCCAGCGCCTGCCACTGCACCAGTTCCGCCCAGCGGTCCCGCGCCGTGTGCCAGGTGATCACGGCCTCGCCCAGGCCCAGCGCGGCCATCATCGCCGAGCGCACCGCAGGCCCCTGCGCGCCCATCGTGGCCAGCGTGCCCACCGCGCCGCCCAGCTGGCCCACCAGCAGCCGCGGGCGCAGCGCCGCCAGCCGCGCGCGGTGGCGCAGACATTCGTCCAGCCAGACCGCGGCCTTGTAGCCCAGCGTGACCGGCACCGCCTGCTGCTGGAACGACCGCCCGGCCATGACCGTATCCCGGTGCCTGCCCGCCAGCGCCGCCAGCGCCCGGCACAGCGCGTCCAGATCGGCCGCAATCAGCCCCAGCGCATCGCGCATCTGCAGAACACAGCCGGTATCGGTGATATCCTGCGTGGTGGCGCCATAATGCAGAAAGCGGCGGTGTTCGGGGGGCAGAAGCGCACCCAGATGGCGCACCAGCGGCACGATCGCCACGCCGGAGACGTCGAAATCGGCCTTCATCGCCGCCAGGTCCATGTTTTCAGGCCGCGCGGCCTGCGCGATGGCCTGCGCCGCGGCATCCGGGATCAGGCCCAGCCCGGCCTGCGCCTGCGCCAGCGCCACCTCGGCGCGCAGCCAGCCGGAAAGCCGTGCGCGGTCGGAAAACACCGCGCGCATGGCCGGGGTGCCGAACCCGTCGCCCAGATAGGCCGAATCGATAACGGATGCCATGCCCTGCCCCTATCCGCCGGTCAGCCGATACCCCTCGCCCCGCACGGTCTGCAGGTAGCGGGGCTGTCTGGGGTCGGCCTCGATCTTGCGCCGCAGGCGGGTGATCTGGACGTCGATGGCGCGTTCCTGCGCCTGATCGGCACCGCTGGCCCCGCGCTGGCGGCCCAGCAGATCGACCAGCGCCTCGCGCGACAGGACGGCGCCCAGATTTTCGCACAGCACACGCATCAGCGCGGCCTCGGTCTGCGTCAGGCGCACGGGCAGGCCCTGATCCGTCAACTCGCCGCTTTCCAGATCATAGCGCAGCCGGCCCAGCGCCAGCAGGCGCGGCGTGGCCACGACCGGCGCGGCCTGCGGCGCGCGGCGCAGGATGGCATTGATCCGCAGCACCAGCTCGCGCGGCTCGAACGGTTTTGGCAGGTAGTCATCGGCGCCCGCCTGCAGCCCGGCGATGCGGTCCGACGCCTCGCCCCGCGCGGTCAGCAGGATCACCGGCACCGTGGTATCGGCCGCGCGCAGCGCTTTCAGCAGCGACAGACCATCCTCGCCCGGCATCATCAGGTCCAGCACGATCAGATCGAACGCCAGGCCGGAAAGCAGCCGCCGCGCGCGGCCGGCATCGCCCGCCGTGGTGACCAGAAAGCCCTGCCGCATCAAGTATTTCTGCAAAAGCGCCCGTATCCGGTCGTCATCATCGACGATCAGCAGATGAGCGTCCGGAGCGGGTGGGGCGTCGGGGCCCGCATCGCTTCCGGGCTGCGGGGCGCCGGGCGGATGGGTCAGGGCGGTCATGGCTGGCCGTCGCGCAGCATCAGATACTGATCCTTGATTTCCTCATCCATCATCGCCTCCAGCACCTGACGAAACCCGGCCACCGCCTCTGGCCCGGCCGCGCGATAGGCCGCCCGCATCCGCGCGCGCTGCGCCAGAGACAGGCGCTGCTCCAGTTCCGCGCCCTGCTGGGTCAAACGCAGATGGCGTTCTCGGCGATCATGGCTGCCCACCCGGCTTTCCACCAGCCCGTCGGCGATCAGCGTGCGCAGGACACGATTGAGCGACTGCTTCGTCACCCCCAAAAGGGACAGAAGCGCGTTGACCGTCAGGCCGGGGCGGCGGTTGATGAAATGCATGGCGCGGTGATGCGCGCGGCCGTAATCCAGTTCCGACAGGATTCGGTCAGGGTCGGCGGTGAAACCGCGATAGGCGAAGAACATCGCCTCGATCCCCTTGCGCAACTGCTCGTCGGTCAGAAAGAGCAGACTCTCGCCGCCGGTTGCTGTCTCGCTCATGCCGGTATCGCCGCCTTTCCGTCCACCAGAATTTCGCCGCGCCAGTTTATGTCAGCCTTGTTGACTTTCCAAGAATCAATTGATACCCGTCGCCCAGCGTTGGCGCAACATTATGTCCGGTTCGGACCTGATAAGCGCAACATTCCGCAAAGGCAACAGGAGGCGCCGATGGCCGGCTACGACAATCGCGAGGGTTTCATCTGGATGGACGGCGCCTTGGTGCCCTGGCGCGATGCGACCACCCATGTTCTGAGCCATGCGCTGCATTACGCCAGTTCCGTGTTCGAAGGCGAGCGCTGCTACAACGGCAAGATCTTCAAGGGTCATGAACATTCCCTGCGCCTGTTGGAGTCCGGCAATCTGCTGGACATGCCGATCCCCTGGACAGCCGAGCAGATCGACGAGGCAAAGGACGCGGTGCTGAAGGCCAACAACCTGACCGACGCCTATATCCGCGCCGTGGCCTGGCGCGGCGCGGGCGAGGACATGGGTGTAGCGGCCCGGCGCAACCCGGTGCGGCTGGCCGTGGCGGCCTGGGAATGGGGCGCCTATTACGGCGACGCCAAGATGCAGGGCGCCAAGCTGGACATCGCCAAGTGGAAGCGCCCCTCGCCCGATACGATCCCCACCGCGGCAAAGGCGGCGGGTCTCTACATGATCTGCACCATGTCCAAGCACGCAGCCGAGGAAAAGGGCTGTTCGGACGCGCTGTTCTTCGACTATCGCGGCTATGTGGCCGAGGCGACGGGGGCGAATGTCTTTTTCGTCAAGGATGGCGAGGTGCACACCCCGATCCCGGACGCCATTCTGAACGGCATCACCCGCCAGACCGTCATCCAGATGCTGCATGACATGGGCATCACCGTGCACGAGCGCCACATCATGCCAGAAGAGCTGTCCGGCTTTCAGCAATGCTGGCTGACCGGCACGGCGGCCGAGGTGACGCCGGTGGGACAGATCGGCGACTGGCATTTCCAGGTCGGCCAACTGACCCGTGACGTGGCCGCGGCCTATGAAAAGCTGGTGCGCAGCTGACCGCAGCCCCCGCCCCCGCGCGAGAGACGACAAAACCCGGCCATTCGGCCGGGTTTTTCCGTGTTCGCGCCTGCTTTCGGCAGTTCAGCGGCGAATGCCCAGCCGGCCGATCAGGTCACGGTAACGGGCCTCGTCCTTGCCTTTCAGGTAGTCCAGCAGCTTGCGGCGCTGGGCAACCATCATCAGCAGGCCGCGGCGGGAATGGTTGTCTTTCTTGTGCGACTTGAAATGCTCGGTCAGCGTCGTGATCCGAGAGGTCAGGATCGCCACCTGCACCTCGGGCGAGCCGGTGTCGCCGGCCTTGGTGCCGTATTCCTTGATCAGCCGCGCCTTTTCTTCAACCGTGATCGACATCGTCATCTCCTGTTCTTCGGGTTACTGGCGCCCGCCGGGATGTCGTCCAGCCAAGGCACCTTTGCACCGCCGCCGCATGGGCGGGCGATGCGCGCGTTTAGACGCAATTGCCGCGCTGTGCAAGATGGCCCGCAGCCGCCGGGCAAGAGCACCGGCAAGGCAGACGGAGCGTTAACCAGATATGCATTTTGCCACAGCGGCGCGCCGAAATCGGCTCGGCTATTCGCGAATGTTCGTGTATCCTGCAAGGCAGGCGGCTTGCATGCCGGCGATAGCGTGGAGTGTCGAATGTGGATGTTGATGGGCATCATGGGGATGCTGATGGCCTCCAGCGTGACCGATGCCATGATGCGATTCGAGAACGGCCAGAACGGCACGGCAGAGGGCGATGACGAGGACGCGCCCGTCCTGGCCATCGGCCCGGGCGCGGATGCCCTTGCCGGCGGCGATGATCAGCCACCGCCGGATCGATGGCTGGACGAATGGGCCGAAGATGAGTTCGTCAGTTCCGACGACATGCCCGATGACACGCCCCCGCCCGATACCGACACCGATACACCCCCGCCCCCCGCCCCCACGGAGCCCGAAGCGCGCTGGCCCGACCCCTGGCTGGATGGCTGGACCGATGACAGCTATGTCAGTTCCGACACCACACCGGACGATGACACGGGCGACGAGGACCCGAGTGACGAAGACACGGATGACGATGACACGGCAGAGACCGATGATCCACGCTGGCCCGACCCCTGGCTGGATGGCTGGACCGATGACAGCTATGTCAGCAGCGACATCCCGGACGACCTGCTGGCGCTGGCGGGCGGGGCGGGCGCGGTTCATGTCCTTGGCGCCGGCGACGCCTTGGCGGCGGGTGGCGATGGCGGCGCCTTCGTGATCGGTGACTGGATCGGCGACGGCCAGCCGCCCAGCGTCACAGGATTTGATCCCGGCACGGACAGGCTGATCTTTGCCTTTGACGAAGCCATCGGCGCGCCGGAAATCACCATCCAGACCGACCCCGAAAACGACCTGTCGACCGTGTTGGTGGATATGGTCCCGGTCCTGCTGCTTAACGGCACCACCGGCGTGAGCGCTGACGCCGTGCATCTGCACCCTATGCGCTTTGAAAGCTGACGGTACACAGCATATCCGGCATGAAAAATGCGCCCCGGGACAGGGGCGCATTGCAGTTGACTCGGTTAATCCCGGGCCATGACGGCCCGGTCAGCCCCTGGCCCTGATCAGATCACTCGGACCTGCGTGCCGATATGCACCATCTCGAACAGTTCCTCGACATGGTGGTTGAACAGCCCGATGCAACCGTTCGAAGCGCGCCGGCCGATCTTGCGCACATCATCGATCCCGTGAATGCGGTAATACTGCCAGCCCAGGTTCAGCGCCCGCGTGCCCAGCGGATTGTCCGGTCCGGCCTCGACCCTCTCGGGCAGATAGGGCTGACGCTCGCGCATGCCCGGGGTCGGAATCCAGACCGGGTTGCGCCGTTTCAGCGTGATCGTGGTATAGCCGCGGCGGGTGAAATCCTCCGACATGGGGGCCGAACTGGGATAGAGGCGAAACACGCTCTCATCCTCGGACCAGAAATGCAACGCGCGCGACTGCGTGTCGCAGACGATCGCGCCCCGCCGCAGGTTCTGGAAATGGTCCCGCCAGTCGATGGTGCGGAAGCTCATCACATTGTGGCGCACCCGGGCATCCGCGGGCGGTGCTTCCTCGATCTCGCCAACCAGATCCTGGGCACGGGCCGGGCTGATCAGAGCGG
This sequence comes from Paracoccaceae bacterium, assembly GCA_007117005.1. Taxonomy (GTDB): domain Bacteria; phylum Pseudomonadota; class Alphaproteobacteria; order Rhodobacterales; family Rhodobacteraceae; genus Pararhodobacter. The sequence goes on along the minus strand of SKHK01000082.1, from coordinate 12,867 downwards.
GTGCGGCAAGCGCAGCCATGCCTCCAACCAGAAAGGTGCGGCGCGCGGGACGAAGTCTTGACATGACGAAACCTCCATCAAGGGATGGCAATGTGTATAGCACAGGCGAAAGACACCATGAAGCGGGCAAAGGCAAGCCATGGCCGTTCACATTAACGCGCAACCGGCGTTTGATTAACGCTGGTGACATGCGCCTGGCATCGCTAGCCTGACCGTGCAGAAACCCGGAGCATCAGATGAAAGAGCATCGAATCACCACCGACAGCGGCATGATCAGTTGCCAAGACAGCGGCAGCGATGGACCGCCGCTGCTGATGATCCACGGCAATTCATCCTGCAAGGAGGTTTTCGCCGCACAAACCGCCGACCCGGCGCTGGCCGGTTTCCGCCTGATCATGCCGGACCTGCCGGGGCATGGCGCCTCCGACAATGCAGCGGACCCGGCGAGCACCTATACCTTCGGCGGATATGCCGGCGTTCTGGAACAGGTGCTGGCGGCGCTGAACGTGGCGCATCCGGTGGTGTTCGGCTGGTCCCTTGGCGGGCATGTGGCGCTGGAACTGGCCGGGCGCGGCAACGCGCTGGCGGGCGTGATGATCTGCGGCACGCCGCCGGTAAAGCCCGAACTGCCCTGCCTGATGTCGGCCTTCAACATCGACCCGGCGGCCGAAAACCTGACCGGCAAGCGTGATTTCACCGAAGAGGACGCGCTGGCCTATGCCACGCATACGTCCGGGGTGGGCGGGCAGGTGAACCCGCATCTGCTGGCCATGGTGCGCCGCACCGACGGGCGCGCGCGCGAAGTCATGTTCGGTTCCGTCGTCAGCGGCGTGCCCATGGACGAACAGGCCATTGTCGCCGACATGACCATGCCGCTGGCGGTTGTGAACGGGGCCGAAGACCCTTTCATCCAGCATGGCTATTTCGACACGCTGCGCTATGCGACGTTGTGGCCACGGGGCATTGCCGCCCTGCCGGGCGCCGGCCATGCCCCATTTCTGCAGGCGCCAGCGGCCTTCAACCCCCTGCTGGCCGGTTTCGCGGCGGCGTGCCAGGCATAGGCGGACACAGGCGGAAACAGGCAGACACGGGCGCGCGCGGCCGCGAGTCCCTTGGACCGGGATGAAAAAGTGCTTAGTTCACGCCACGCCCAACAGGAAAGCACGCCATGACCGCCAAAAGACAAGCCGGATCGCCCATCCCCGTCACGCTGCTGACGGGGTTTCTGGGGTCCGGCAAGACCACGTTGCTCAATGCCCTGCTGCGCCATCCGGGCATGGACCGCGCGGCTGTGGTGGTCAACGAGTTCGGCGAGATCGGCCTGGACCATGACCTGATCGAACAATCCAGCGAGGCCACGGTGCTGCTGTCATCGGGCTGCCTGTGCTGCACCGTGCGCGGCGATCTGGGCAACACGCTGGCCGACCTGCTGGCCCGGCGGCAGGCAGGCGAAATCGCCTTTGACCGCGTGCTGATAGAGACCACGGGCATCGCCGATCCCGGCCCCATCGTACAGGCGCTGGTGCTGGACCCGGCGCTGACCGATGATTTCGTGCTGGACGGCGTGCTGACCACCGCCGACGCCGCTGCCGGTCCAGGCACGCTGGACCGGCATTTCGAGGCTGTGCAACAGGTCGCCATGGCCGATCTGCTGGTCATCACAAAGGCCGATCTGTGCACCCCTTCGTCCGTGACGCGCCTGCAGGACCGCCTGCGCGGCCTCAACCCCAACGCCACGCAGATCACCGCAGATCAGGGCCGCATCGACCCCGCACTTCTGTTCGGCCTGGCACCGCGCCCCTCCAGCACCCCGGCGCAGGCGCTGGGCTGGGTGGGCGATGCCAGTCCCCCGCCCGCAAGCGCCCTGCCCGCGCTCAGCGGTCTGGCGCCCTCGCCCGCCGGCACGCTGGCCCTGGCCAGCGCCTCCATGCCTGTCTCCGGAGCTACCCCAGCACCTGTTTCCGCGCCGCAAGGTCACGGGCTTTTCGCGTCGGGCACCGCATTGCGGGGCGTGACGCCCCATACCGGCAGCCATGACGGGCGCATCACATCACAATCGGCCGAGATCGAGGCGCCCATCGCGCCCATCGTCTTCGACCTGTGGCTGGAATCGTTGATGCACAGCGCCGCCTCCAACATCCTGCGGCTGAAGGCGGTGGTCCATGTCGAGGGGCTGGACGCGCCCTTTGCGCTGCACGGCGTGCAGCATGTGTTCCACCCACCGGTTTCGCTGCCTGACTGGCCGCGGGGCGATACGGTCTCGCGCATCGTGGTCATCGGCCGGGACCTGCCGGATGGTTACCTTGAGGAAAGCCTGCAATTCCTGCGCAACCCGCCGCCCGTGACTGCGCATCGCCTTTGAACCGGCAAACCACCGGACAAGCAGTCGCCGGACTTTTGGCCGCTCCTTGCTTGATTTTGATGCTTTCCTGATCTTCACGATGACATCAGCGGCTTTGAACAGGCAGAAACCGGAAGACGCATTGCAAAACGCGCCGCCGGTTTCCACGTTTGCAACCACGTCTTGCAACGAACGAGGGAGGGCCTCATGCCGAAACAAGATCCTTCAGACCCCTTCTGGGGTCCCGGCGTCACACTTTGGGCGCGCCTCTGGCAGCAGCAGATCGACATGTCGCTTCGCTTCTGGGCGGCGTGGATGAATCAGATGCCCCACGCAAATGCCGCTGATCTGTCGCGTGAAGCGCAGAAAGCAAAGCCGGTCACCAGGTCGGCGCAGCGGAAAGCCGGGACAAAGCGCAGTGCTGCGCCTGACAAGCCCAAGGCGGTACCGAAAACCGCCGCACGCCCCACGCGCAAGGCAGAGCCGGAGAAGACAGCCGCCCAGCCGGTCACCAGGACTGCCAGGACTACCAGTCCCACCGCATCCACGCCGGCAAAGGCGGCCGAAAAACCGAAGGCAAAAAAAGCCGCCCCTCAACCGACAGCGCGCCCGGGAGTGGCAACAAAGCCACCCGCCGGAACCGCGACAAAAACCCGCACCACGACGTCACAAATGCCAAAGGCGTCCACGTCAAACAGCCAGGCACGGGGCACGGTTCATTGACGAGGTCCCGCTGACACGGCCCTGTTGACCGTCGCTCATTCAGCAGCCAGCGGCATCGCTCCGCCATCCGCCGCACCCAGCGCAATCAGGGCGGCGGTAACATCGGACATCAGGGCCTGAAACGCCCCGAAGTCGGGCGCCAGGGTGATACGGCGTTCATCCAGGTAAAGCCCGCGGTCGATTTCTATCTGCAGCGCGTGCTGGCCTCTGGCGGGCTGTCCGTGGCGCTGCACGATGTAGGCGCCGGCAAATGGGGCGTTGCGCGCGACACGCAGCCCCGCATCCCGAAACACCGCTTCCGCGGCCGCGGTGATGTCAGGGCCACAGGACGCGCCGTGACGATCCCCCAAAATGATGTCGGGCCGCGCCCTGTTGCGGATCAGACGGGACTGCACGGCATCCGACGGCATGGAATGCACATCGAACAGCAACGCCTTGCCGAACCGGCGCCGGTATCCGCCCAGAAGGCCACCCAGTTCCTGATGATAAGGGCGCCAACAGGTCTGCACGCGATGCCGGGCCTCGGCCAGTGTCAGACGGTCGGCATAGATCGGCCGCCCCCCTGCCACCACACGGGGCACAACCCCCAGCCCGGCGCCCACGCGCGGGTTCAGCCCGCCGCGCGGCGCGCCGTCCACCAGCAACGGGTCCAGTTCGGTGTCCGCGCGATTCATGTCGACATAGGCGCGCGGCACATCCGTGGTGATCATCGCGCCACCCTGGTGCGGCACATCCGCCAAGAGCAGGTCCACAAAGGCATCCTCGGACGACCGCAGCGTCAGCGCATCGATCTGCACGCTGGCAAGGAAGGCGTCACTGTAATGCCGGCCGCTATGCGGCGAGCCGAACACGACGCCCCGCGGCGCCGTCACGGGCTCGATGATCCTGACCGCCTGCGGCATGGCTGATTGCGCTCCTTTCCCGGTATCCTACCGGAAGAACTTAGCCCGCGGAAAGTCCTTGAACATGCCGCCGAACGCTTTTATAGACCCGGCTTGCATCGCGGAACACAGGCAAACAGCGGCCTGACAGCCCCGCGCTGCAAGGGCGCGTAGCTCAGTGGTAGAGCACTACGTTGACATCGTAGGGGTCACAAGTTCGAACCTTGTCGTGCCCACCATCGCCTCTGAAAGGGGGGCGATCATGGCCCCGAGATCGGGGCAACGACATCATCGGCGCGCCGCCAGGCCCGCCACCATTCCGGGGCGCTGCAGCGCTGAGACAAGGAGAAGACCCATGAAGGTCAAGAATTCGCTGCGCTCGCTCAAGCAGCGCCACCGTGATTGCCAGATCGTGCGCCGCCGCGGCCGCGTCTACGTGATCAACAAGACCCAGAAGAAATTCAAGGCCCGCCAGGGCTGAGCCTCCCTGGCTCTTGCCACGGCCCCAAAAAGGGTCGCGTCACACAGAAAGCCGTCGGGGCCACGCCCTCGGCGGTTTCTTCGTGTTATGCACCTTCATTTTGCCCCAAATACTCCAGGGGGAGGCGGCGCAGCCGCCGGGGGGCAGCGCCCCCAAAATACGGACAACCAGGGCAGCGCCCCAAGACCCGGGCACCGGGGCGACGCCCCCCTACTTGCGTCAAATGCGCCGGATCGTATCGCCCGGGTCCAGCCGCGGGGTCAGCTCCACCCGCACCCCGCCGACCAGCCCATCCGCTCCGCGCCCGGCGATGATCGCCGCCGCACGCTCGCCGATCTCGCGCCGGCAGGCATCGACCGTGGCCAGCCGCAGCGGCAGGCCCTGCAGGAAATCCAGCCCGTTGAACCCTGCCAGACCAATCTGCCCGGGAATGTCCAACCCCTGCTCGATACAGTACAACAGCCCCCCCGCACCGATCATGTCGTTCGAGAAATACAGGAAATCCAGATCCGGCGCGCGCGTCAGGATCGCCTTCGTCATCTCGCGCCCCTTCGGCAGGGCCGAACCGCCGGCATAGAACTCGGTCGCCGCCAGGGCCAGACCATGCGCCTCCAGCCCCTCGGTCAGGCCCTCCAGGCGTTTGCGCGCGCGGTGGTCATCGGGCATCTTGGTGCCCAGAAAGCCGATCCGCCGATAGCCCGCCGCCACAATCGCCTCGGCCATCTGCCGCCCTGCCGCACGGTGCGAGATGCCGACCACCGAATCGACCGCCGCGCCGTCGGTATCCATGATCTCCACCACCGGGATGCCGGCGCTGTCCAGCATCGCCCGCGCCGCCGGCGTATGCTCCAGCCCGGCCATGATCACGCCGGACGGGCGCCAGGACAGCATCTCGTAAAGCACCGCCTCCTCGCGCTCGGGGTTGTAGTTGGTCACGCCGAAAACCGGCTGCAGCCCGCTATCCTCCAGCCCGGCGGAGATGCCGCTCAGCACCTCTGGAAACACCATGTTCGACAACGAGGGCACGATCACCGCCACCAGATTGACCTGCTGCGAGGCGAGCGCGCCGGCGATCTTGTTGGGCACATAGCCAAGGCTGCGCGCGGCGGCGAGGACCTTCTCGCGCGTGGCGGTGGACACATCGGCCCGGTTGCGCAGCACGCGGCTGACGGTCATTTCGCTGACACCAGAGGCCTCTGACACATCGCGCAGCGTCAAGGGGCGGCGAGGGTCCGCGCGGGGGTCTGCGCGGGGTTCGGGGGGGCGATGCTGCGTCATGGGCCTGTCCGGTCTCTGCGTCGTCCCGCGCCATGCGGACCGCCCCACTCTTGTAACGCCAACGCCATCCCTGTCAAAGCGCGCGTTCACCGCTCTTGCCTGCGCCCGCGCGACGGGCCACAAAGAGCGTGGCGGCCCCGTGGCTCAACTGGATAGAGCAGCCCCCTCCTAAGGGGCAGGTTACAGGTTCGAATCCTGTCGGGGTCACCATGACCCGCCGCACCGCGGGCACAGAGGAGGACGCATGCGATGATCAGCCAGGAATTGAACGACCGCATCACCCGCATCGGACCGGGCACCGCCGCCGGCGCCGTGATGCGCCGCTACTGGCAGCCCGCCGCGCTGACGGCAGAGCTGGACCTGGGCCCGCGCCCGGTGGTGCCGGTGCGCCTGCTGGGCGAGGATCTGGTGCTGTTCCGCGATGAGGAGGGCAAGCTGGGCCTGATCGACCGTCACTGCCCCCATCGCGGCGCCGACATGTGCTTTGGCCGGCTGGAGGATAACGGCCTGCGCTGCCCCTTTCACGGCTGGCATTTCAACCGCGACGGTCAATGCGTCGAACAACCGGGCGAACCAGAGGGCTCACGCATGCACGAACGCATCACCACCGCGTCCTACCCGGTGGTGGAAAAAAACGGCATCGTCTTTGCCTACATGGGCCCAGGCACGCCCCCTGCCCTGCCGGAATTCGACTGCCTGACTGCGCCTGACAGCCATGTCTTTGCCTTCAAGGGGCTGTGGGAATGCAACTGGCTGCAGGCGATGGAGGTGGGCATCGACCCGGCACATGCCAGCTTCCTGCACCGTTTCCTGCAGGACGAGGACCCGGCCGACAGCTACGGCAAGCAGTTCCGCGACGGGGTGAAGGCTGGGGCAGGCAACACCGAAATCCCCATGACGAAGCTGCTACGCGACTACCCGCGCCCGGAAATCCGCGTCGAGGAAACCGATTACGGTCTGCGCCTGATCGCCCTGCGCCATATGGAAGACGGGCGCAGCCATGTGCGCGTGACCAACCAGATCTTCCCCGGCGCCATCTGCATCCCGATGTCGAACGAGATGACCATCACCCAATGGCATGTCCCCGTCGATGACGAGAATTGCTACTGGTATGCGATGTTCACCAGCTTCGGCAAACCGGTGGACAAGCAGGTGATGTGGGATCAGCGCATCAAGGAACACCGCCTGCCGGATTTCGCACCGCTGAAGAATCGCGCCAACAATTACGGCTTCGACCCTGACGAACAGAAGACGCTGACCTATACCGGCATGGGGCTGGATATCAACGTGCATGACCAATGGGCGGTCGAAAGCCTGGGCCGCATCCAGGACCGTACGCAGGAACATCTGGGCAAGACCGATGTGGGCATCATCCGCTACCGCCGGATGCTGCGCGCGGCGATGGATGCGCTGGAACAGGGCGAGGAAGGCGCGCTGCCCATGCGCGGCGATACGGCCCCGCGCGGGCCAGTGTCGATTGATGCCATCGGGCAAACCGATGCCTGGGCCGACTTGTGGACCGAGGCCGACGCCCGCCGCCGCGCCGCCGCCCCATGGCCAGCCACGCTCTGAGCCGGCCCAGCGGAAAGGCGCGCACGCATGCCCGATGACCTGCTCAACCGGCTGAAGGCCGGCGCCCTGGCGCGGAAAGGGCTGCTGGATGACACCGCGCTGCGCCGTGCCGCCGACCTGATCGCACAGGTGCAGCGCGACAGGCTGGAAACACTGCGCTTCGGCTTTGTCGACCAGCACGGCATCATCCGCGGCAAGACGCTGGTCGCGGATGCCGCGCTCTCGGCCTTCCGCGCGGGCGTGGCGATGACCTCGACGCTGCTGTTCAAGGACACCTCGCACCGCACCGTGTTCCCGGTCTGGGCGGATGACATCGGCTTCGGCAAGGGCGTCTTCACCGGCGCAGGCGACGCGCTGATGGTGCCGGACCCGGCCACCTTTCGCGTCCTGCCCTGGGCGCCCCATTCCGGCTGGATCCTGTGCACCATCCATGGCCCCGATGGCGCGGCGCTGCCCTTCTGCGGCCGCAGCCAACTGGCCCGCGCCGAAACACGGCTGGCAGAGGCCCGCTATTCGGCGCTCTTCGGGCTGGAACAGGAATTCCATATTTTCCGCGTCACCGATCCCAACCTGCGCCATTCGGACGGCGGGTTTGACGAGCGCCCGCCCGAAACCGCCCCCCTCAATCACGGCTACCAATACCTGACCGAGGCCCGCTACGACGCCGCAGAGCCTGTGCTGGACGACCTGCGCCGCCATGCACAGGCGCTGGACCTGCCGCTACGCTCGATGGAAATCGAATTCGGCCCCTCGCAATTCGAATTCACCTTCGACCCCGGCGCGCCGCTGGTCCAGGCTGATGTCACCGCACTTTTCCGCACCATGGTCCGGCAGACCTGCGCCCGCGCCGGACTGCACGCGACCTTCATGTGCCTGCCCGGGCAGCGCGACAGCGTGCCCTCGGGCTGGCACCTGCACCAGTCCCTTTCCAACGCCGATGGGGCGAACCTCTTTACCCCCGCCGATGCCGGCACCATCACCCCCGCCGCCACCGGCTGGATCGCCGGCCTGCTGGCGCATGCGCAGGCTTCCACGCTGCTGCTGGTGCCCACAGTCAATGGCTACAAGCGGTTCAAACCCGGCATGATGGCGCCGGACCGCATCCAATGGGCGCGCGACAACAAGGGCGCCATGATCCGCGCGCTGATGAAACCGGGCGACCCGGCCAGCCGGATCGAGAACCGCCTACCCGAACCCGCCGCAAACCCCTACCTGGCCTTCGCCGCGCAGATCCATGCCGGGCTCGACGGCATCGCGTCAGACGCCCATCCCCCTGCGCCGGTGGAAAGCCCCTATGCCAGCGCCGCCCCACAACTACCTGCCGACCTCGGCGCCGCCATCGACAGGTTCGAAACCTCGGACTTCATCGCCCGCCATTTCGGCACCGATTTCCGCCACTGGTTGGCCACGCTGAAACGCGCTGAATGGGACCGCTATCGCCTGACGGTCAGCGACTGGGAACAGCGCGAGTACTTCACACTGTTCTGATACGCCTCGGCGGCGCAACCACGCGCTTCATCGTCTGTCGTGAAATATCCTGGGGGTGAGCCGCGCCAGCGGCGAGGGGGCAAAGCCCCCTCACCCGGCGCATCGCTCACGCGGCCTTGTAGGCTTCGGCAACCCGCTCCAGATGCCAAAGGCTATCACCCAGCTGATGGTCGATCATCACGAGCCGCTTGGCGTAGTGTGACACCGGGGCCTCCCAGGTCATGCCGATGCCGCCATGCAACTGGATCGCCTCTTCCGACCATTGCCGCGCCGCCTGGCCAACCAGAGCCTTGGCCATCGACACCGCGCGCGTCCCCTCGGCCCTGTCCAGCGCATCGGCCGCCTTCAGCGTGATCGAGCGCGCCTGCTCCAGTTCAACGCACAGATCGATGAGTCGATGCCGCAGCACCTGGAACTTGGAAAGCGGCACGCCGAACTGCTTTCGCGTGCGCAGATACTCGGCCAGCAGGCCCTGCACATGGTCCATGACGCCCACCGCCTCGGCGCAAAGCGCCAGCTGGCCGCGCGCCACCGCCCGGTCCAGCGCCGCCTGGCCATCCGCGATCAGGCACTCGGCCGGGCAATCGTCCAGCGACACCTCGGCCGCGCCGCCTCCGTCGATCATCGCATAGGGCGCAACGGCAGCATCCTCGGCGCGCACCGAGAAAAGCCCCATGCCGCTCTCATGCGCGGCGCTGACGATCAGCCGATGCGCCGAACCGCCGCCCCAGACCACCGACTTGCGCCCATCCAGCCGCCAGCCACCGTCTGCCTGCCGGGCGCGGGTCTCGGGTGGTTCCAGCCCGCTGCCGCCGCCGGGCTCGCCCATCGCCAGCGCCAGACGTTCCTCGCCGGCCAGCGCGGCCTCGCAATCGGCACCGGCATCGGCCAGCACAGACAGGCCCATCAGCTGGCCCAGCATCGGCTCCGGGCAAAGCGCGCCGCCCATGGCTTCGAACACCGTGGCGATGTCGAAGCCCTCGCCGCCGAAGCCGCCCTTGTCCTCGCCCAGCAGGGCGCCGGTCACGCCCAGTTCGGCCAGCGCATCCCATAGCGCAGGGTCATGGAACGGCTCTTCATAGGCCACCGCGCGGCGGCGTTCATAGTCGCATTGCTTCGCCAGCGTTCGGGTGATCGAGTCCGCCAGCATGCGGCGTGTTTCGGATGGTTGAAAATCCATGGTTCAGCCCCCCAGCATCTGTTTGGCGAGGATTTCGCGCTGGATCTCGTTGGAACCGCCGAAGATCGACAGCTTGCGGTTGTTGAAATAGGAATGCGCCGACCGTGAATGGTCCGCCGGCGCCGGATGCGGAATGTTCGCCGCCACCAGCTCCGACGGAAAGGGCGCCGCCGCCGGGCCCATCGCGCGGCGGGCCAGATCGTTGATCTCCTGCCGGATCTGGGTGCCCTTGATCTTCAGCATCGAGGGCGCGCTGCCCGCGTCACCGCGCGCCTGTGCCTCCATCAGCATGCGCAGGTTGGTCAGCCGCATCGCCTCCAGCGCGCATTCGACATTCGCCATGCGGGTGGCGAACATCGCATTCTCGGCCAGCGGCTTGCCATCGCGCTTCAGCTTCTGGGCCAGGCCACGCAGCTTTCCAAACGCTTCCTGGCTGTAGCCCACCCCAGCGATATTGGTGCGCTCATGTTCCAGCAGGTATTTGGCGATGGTCCAGCCCTGGTTTTCCTCGCCCACCAGGTTTTCGGCCGGCACGCGCACGTCGCTGAAGAACACCTCGTTGACCTCGTGCCCGCCCTCGATCAGCCGGATCGGCCGCATCTCGATGCCCGGCGTGTCCAGATCGACCAGGATGAAGCTGATGCCCTCCTGCCGCTTGCCCTCGGCGCTGGTGCGCACCAGGCAGAAGATGCGGTTGGCGTGCTGGCCCAGCGTGGTCCAGGTCTTCTGGCCGTTGATGACGTAATGGTCGCCGTCGCGTTCGGCCTTGGTGCGCAGGCTGGCCAGGTCCGACCCCGCGCCGGGCTCGGAATAGCCCTGGCACCACCAGTCGTCGCCATTCAGGATGCGCGGCAGGTAATAGTCCTTCTGCTGCTGGTTGCCGAAGGCGATCAGGACCGGGCCCAGCATGTTGATGCCGAAGGGCACGATGCGCGGCGCGTGGACGCGGCAGCATTCTTCCTCGAAGATGTAGCGCTGCACCGGGTTCCAGCCCGCGCCGCCGAATTCGGTGGGCCAGCCACCCGCAAGCCAGCCCTTTTCGTTCAGCAGGGCATGCCAGTGTTCCAGGTCGGCCTTGCCCAGCTCATCCCCCGCCGCGACCTTTTTCGCCATCTCGGCGGGCAGGTTTTCCGCCAGCCAGGTCCGGATTTCGTCTCGAAACCGCTGGTCGGCTTCCGAAAAGCTAAGGTCCATCTGTCTGTCCTCCCTGACTGACCATTCACACCGTTTGAGTAGGGCAGGCCCGGCCACGGGTCCAATCCGACCTTGCGTCACGGGCCTGCCGAACCGGCTCAGCGCACCACTTCGACCAGCTCCACCCGGCGGTTCAACGCGCGGCCCTCTTCGGTGCGATTGGTGGTCACCGGCGCCATCGGGCCGGCACCGGCGGGTTGCAAGCGGTCCCGGTCGATGCCGTGCCGGTTGGCAAGCCAGTCGACGACAGCGCGGGCCCGCGCCAGAGACAAGCGCAGGTTGTAGTCAAAGCTCCCCACCCCATCGGTATGGCCGACCACCAGCAGCGTCAGGCCCGGACGATCCTGCAAAAGCCCGGCAACCGTGGCCAGCGCTGCGGCCGAATCCGGCAGGATCTCGTCGCTGTCAAAGGCAAAGAGGATCGCCTGCACCACCACCCGGCCATCCGCGACCAGCCCGGTTTCCAGATCCTGGGCCGATTGCGCCACCTGCTCCGGCGCGGCCTCGGCCACCGGCTCGGGCTCTGGCTCTGGCGCCGGCTCTGGTGCCGGTTCGGGCGTCAGCAGGTCCAGCGTTTCCAGTTCTTCGATATCGACGGCATTGACCATGATCCGCCGGTTGCGCTGTCGGTCATAGAAGGCGACGGCCACCACCTGCAGTTCATCGGCACTGCGGGCCAGAATGTAGCCGATGTCACCCCCGGTGGACGGCTGCGCCGCAAAGTCCGTGCGCGCCAGAAAATCGACCGGGCGCCGGTCATGCAATTCGTCCCCGAACCCGGAAAAGAGGATCTCGAAATCCTGGCCCTGCAGATGCTGCAGATAGGTCCGGTAAAGACGCAAAGTGGCGACCTCGGTCCCGTCTATCGTGTATTCCAGTCGGCTGTGCCCGCCCTCGACACGCAGCAGTTCGGGATCTTCATTGCGTGCCTGCGCGGCGGCAGGAAAATCGATAATGGCAAAATCAACGAACTCGTCGCGCGTGACATAGCCACCGGGCGGCAGGGGCACGGCGGGGTGCGGTGTCGCGCCCTCGATCGCACGTTGCGCGTGAAGCGGCGAGGCCGCCAAGACAAAGGCGGCGCATAGCAGCATAAGCCCCGCCCGCACCCATCCGGACGAAAGAACCGTTAGATTTCGCATGTCTTCCAAACCCTGTTATTGCTGTTTCCTGATAACACGACGCGCGGGGCGCCCGCAGATGCGCGCGGCAATAACCTGCACACTGGCTTGTCAGCGGTTGGAATGCAACTTCCGGGTGACGCCCGCGCTGCGCGGCGCCATGCCGTTCCCACGCCCCTGCGCCGGGCAACCATAGAGGTCAGGCGCCAGCTCAGCGGTCGAAGAAATCCTCTTCGACCTCGGTCACATCAAAGCCCAGCGCCTCCAGCCCGCTTTCCAGGTTCTCGCCCAGATGCGGCATGCCCATCAGGTAACCGGCGGTGGGGGTGGTCGCCTCGGCATAGGCGGTCTGTAGGGCGGCCTCGTAATCTTCGGGCTCGAAAGCGCCGCGGCCGACCCAGGCGATGGCGGTCAGATGCGCCTGCTCATCCTCGTTCAACGCGTCGATGAAGGCGTGCAACTCCTTGGCCCGCGAACCCTCGCGCGACTGGAAAATGATCTGGACCACTTTCTTGATGCTGATTTCGGGTTCCATCGAAGCCTCCTGTTCGTGGCGAAGTGTCACCCGACTGAGGCAATCTTGCAAGCGAAACCGGCAAGGCCGCCTC
>SKHK01000216.1 GCA_007117005.1 Paracoccaceae bacterium | reverse complement strand
CGTGGCGGAACGGTAGACGCTGGTGACTTAAAATCACCTGTCCTCAAGGACTTGTGGGTTCGAGTCCCACCGCCCGCACCAGCCTTGAAATCCGTTGCCCCTTGCGGGCGTGTGGGTTCGATTCCCACAGGGGCCACCACCTGCAGAAAACGATGCAAGTGCAGCGATAGTGGCATTCCGGCAACGCATCGGCGGGAAAACCGCCCGACGGTTTCCGGCGCGCGCATTTTTTTATAAGTCAACGTAACGACAGCGCGCGTCGGGGGGGCACGTGCAGGCGGCTGTTCGATGTCAGGACACACCCCGCGATGCGCAGCATCTGATGTTGGTCATCACCGGGGGACGCCATGTCACAGTTCAACCATTCCCTTTCTCCTGGGCACGCGGCGGCAAGGCGGCCTGTGCAGCTTTTCGCGGCGACACTTGTTGCGGGGCTGTCGCTGGGCGCGGCGCCCGCTGCCTTGGCGCAGACGACCACGCTGGTTGCCGGGTTCCATGAGAACTTCTCAGCCAACAACCAGAACTCGCTGACCATTTTCGGTGTCGCAGGCACGACGGGCGTGATTTCCAGCAACGCAGGGTTCTCGCAGGATTTCACCATCGGTGCGGAGGGCTTTTCCAGCTTGATGTCGGCAATGCCGATTCGCTCATCCCCCTGACAGGCGCAGTGACCGACCGGGCGCTGTTCATCACCGCCGATGCCCCGGTCAGCGCGCTGGCAACGAACCGGCGATCTGCAACCAGCGACATGACGGCGCTGCTGGAAACCAATGCCCTGCGCAGCGACTATTTCGTTCTGGGGTGGAACCAGCTTAGCCCGTCGAACCAGTCGCAACTTTCGATCACGGCGGTTGAGGATGGCACCGAAGTCACCTTTACCCCGCGCAACACGCTCAGCGGGTTCGCGGCCGGCGAGGCGCATACCGTCACGCTGAACGCGGGCGAATCGCTGGGTCTGCAGGGCGTGGATGTCACGGGCACCGAAGTGTCGGCCACTGCGCCGGTGGCGGTCTTTGCCGGGGTGCGCTGCGGCAACGTGCCGACGGGTGTGTTCGCCTGTGACCACGTCATCGCCCAGCAATTCGGTGTCGAGGATTTTTCGACCGAATTCCTGATGCCGCGCTCGCCGCAGGCGGGGGTTGATGCCGACCTCATTCGCGTCATCGCCGCCACCGACGATACCGAGGTTTTTGTCGACGGGATATCGCGCGGGACCATCAACCGCGGGGACTTTCTGACCATCGACGGGGTGGGCAACGCCCGGATCACGGCGACGAACCCCGTGCAGCTGGGCCAGTATATGCGGGGCACCGGTGGCAGCCGCACACTTGGGGACCCGGCGCTGACCATCGTGCCGGGCACCGATCAGTGGCTGGAGTCGTATGTTTTTGCCGTGCCCACGGTGGGTGATGATGCCGATTTCGCCGAAAACTATCTGATGGTGGTCATCAGCGAGGCCGCAGCCCCGTCGCTGTTGCTGAACGAGGTGCCGGTGCCGGAGGCGGATTACGCCGAGCGCGAGGTGATCGACGGTTTCGTCTTCGGCAATATCGAACTGGGCGGCGGCGCCGGCACGGTTTCGGCCGACGAGCCGTTCCTGGCCATGATCGCGGGTCTGGACACTGCCGACAGCTATCTGGCCACGGTGGCCACACGGTTCGCCGCCGGTGCCTCGCCCGCTCCGGACCCTGATCCTGTTGTCGTCCTCGAAGCCGAGCCGGTCTACGAAACCCTGCCGCGCATCATGGCCGACATGGCGCATATCGGCTCCATGCGCGAGCGTCTGGGCGCCCGTATGGGCGCTGAAGCTGGCGCCACGCTCAGCACGCAGGGCGCTGCCGGCATGGCCGGCCCGGGCGAGGGTGGGACGGTCTGGCTGTCCACCTCTTATGAGCGCTTGCGCGCACGGCCGGGTGATTTCGCCTTGGCCCAGTCCCTGCGGTCGTCCGTCACCGCGCTGCGTTTCGGCTATGACCTGCCCAGCATCCTGACCGAGCACGGCCATATCCGCTTTGGCGCCTTCGCCGAATATCAGCGCGCCAGCAGCCGCATAACCTCGGTCTTCGGGCCCACGGGGGTGTCCAGCAATGTGCTGGGCATTGGGGCCTCGGCCACCTGGCTGGGCACGGGCGGCACCTATGTCGATATCGTCGGGCGCTACCTGCGCTATCGCAACAGCATCGATCTGGTCGCGGCCACGCATCGGGGGCGTTCGCTTTCGCTCTCGGTCGAGGTCGGCTAGGAGGTGGTGCTGAACGATCGCTGGCGCGTGACACCGCAGGCGCAGCTCAGCTTTGCCTCGCTCAGCCTGAACGACATCACCGGCCCGGCGGGCGAACAGGTCAATTTCCGCAATGCCCGGTCCACGCGGGCGCGGGTCGGCGCGATCTTTGACTACAGCCCGGAAATGGCCGGAGGCGAGGATGTGAACGTGTTCATCAGCGCCAACCTGATCAGCGAAGTTTCCTTCAGCCCGACGGTCGATGTAACCGCTGGCGGGATCACCAACACGTTGACCCCGCGCCGCACGCGCAGCCAGGTCGAACTGGGTGTCGGCGGGCATTTCGGGGTGGCGCCGAACGCCCGGCTGGGTGGCGGGGTTTACCTGACGCATGATCTGCGCAGTGGCGGGCGGACCGACGCGCGCGGTCAGGTCAGCTTCAGCCTGCGCTGGTGACCCGCGGCGCTGGCAGGCAGGCCCCG
>SKHK01000206.1 GCA_007117005.1 Paracoccaceae bacterium | reverse complement strand
GTGCTGGTCGTCGGCGCGGGCGTGGCAGGTCTGGCCGCCATCGGCACCGCCACCAGCCTGGGCGCGATCACCATGGCCTTCGACGTGCGGCCAGAGGTGGCCGAGCAGATCGAATCGATGGGCGCCGAGTTTGTCTTCCTTGAGTTCGAGGAAGCCCAGGACGGCGCCGCCACGGGCGGTTATGCCGCGCCCTCCAGCCCCGAATTCCGCGAAAAGCAGCTGGAAAAGTTCCGCGAGCTGGCGCCGGATGTCGATATCGTCATCACCACCGCGTTGATCCCGGGCCGGCCCGCGCCAAAGCTGTGGACCGAGGACATGGTCGCCCTGATGAAGCGCGGCTCGGTGATCGTCGATCTGGCAGCCGAGCGCGGGGGCAACTGCGACCTGACAGTGCCGAACGAGAAGATCGTGACCGAGAACGGCGTGACCATCGTCGGCTACACCGATTTCCCGTCGCGCATGGCCACGCAGTCCTCGACGCTTTATGCCAACAACATCCGGCACATGATCCATGATCTGACGCCGGAAAAGGATGGCGTTATACACCATGACATGGAGGATGACGTGATCCGCGGCGCCACCGTTGCGCATGAGGGCGAGATCACCTATCCGCCGCCGCCGCCAAAGGTGCAGGCCATCGCCGCCGCCAAGCCGAAGGAAAAGCCGAAGGGACTGACGGCCGAGGAAAAGCGCGCACAGGAAACCGCCGCCTTCCGGTCGGAAACGCAGCGTCAGGTGATCCTGCTGGCCGCCGCCGGTGCCGCGGTGATGGCGGTGGGCCTGGTGGCGCCCGAAAGCTTCATGCGCAATTTCATCATCTTCGTGCTGTCGGTTTTCGTGGGCTTCCAGGTGATCTGGAATGTCAGCCACTCGCTGCACACGCCGCTGATGGCCGTCACCAACGCCATTTCATCGATCATCATTCTGGGCGCGCTGATGCAGATCGGCTCGACCTCGGTCATCATCACCTTCCTGGCGGCGCTGGGCATCCTGATGGCGGCGATCAACATCTTCGGCGGTTTCATGGTGACGCGGCGCATGCTCGCCATGTTCCAGAAGTCCTGAGCAGGCAGGAGACAGGAAAATGGATTTCGGTTTCACAATGGCGGCCTATGCCGTCGCAACGGTCCTGTTCGTGCTCTCGCTGGGGGGGCTGTCGAACCAGGAAAAGGCCAAGCGGGCGGTCTGGTACGGGATCGTCGGCATGGCGCTGGCGGCCGGGGCCACGATGGTCGGTCCGGGCAGCGGGCTTTGGGGCCTGTCGCTGATCCTGATCGCGCTGGGCGGCATCGTGGGCTGGCAACTGGCCACCCGCGTGCAGATGACCCAGATGCCGGAACTGGTGGCGATCATGCACTCGCTGGTTGGGCTGGCCGCCGTTTTCGTCGGTCTGAACGCGCATGTCGAGATCGGGCGCGTGGCCGCGGCCTTTGCCGAGGGCGGTCTGCCGTTTCCGCAGCCAGAGGGGCCGATGGCCACGCAGGCCTATCAGCTTTGGCTGGGGCTGACCGATTTCGCCATGATCATCGGCAAGAAGACCGCCGTCGAGGTGACGATCCTGCGCATTGAACTGATGCTGGGCATCTGGATCGGCGCCGTGACCTTTACCGGCTCGGTCATCGCCTATGGCAAGCTGGCGGGGCGCATCAACAGCGCGCCGGCGCAACTGCCCGGCGGGCACATGCTGAACGCGGGCGCGGCCGGTCTGTCGCTTCTGCTGGCGATCCTCTACATCGTCTATGCCGACAGCGCGGCGGGCTCGCTGTTGATCCTGCTGGCGCTGACCGCCCTGGCGCTGTTCATCGGTTATCACCTGATCATGGGCATCGGCGGGGCCGACATGCCGGTGGTGGTGTCGATGCTCAACAGCTATTCCGGCTGGGCGGCGGCGGCGATCGGTTTCTCGTTGGGCAACGAACTCCTGATCGTCGTCGGCGCGCTGGTCGGCTCTTCGGGGGCGATCCTGTCCTACATCATGTGCAAGGCGATGAACCGGTCCTTCATCTCGGTCATCCTGGGCGGCTTCGGCGGTGCCTCGGGCCCGGCGATGGAGATCGAGGGCGAACAGATCGCCATCGACGCCGACGGCGTGGCCACCGCGCTGAACGAGGCGGATTCGGTCATCATCGTGCCCGGCTACGGCATGGCGGTTGCCCAGGCGCAGCAATCGGTCAGCGAACTGACCCGCAAGCTGCGCGCGCGCGGCAAGACCGTTCGCTTTGCCATCCACCCGGTCGCGGGCCGTCTGCCCGGGCACATGAACGTGCTGCTGGCCGAGGCCAAGGTGCCCTATGACATCGTGCTGGAGATGGACGAGATCAACGACGACTTCCCCGATACCGATGTGGTGATCGTCATCGGCTCGAACGACATCGTCAACCCGGCCGCGCAGGATGATCCGAATTCGCCCATCGCCGGGATGCCGGTGCTGGAGGTCTGGAAGGCGAAGAACGTGTTCGTGTCCAAGCGCGGGCAGGGCGCGGGCTATTCCGGCATCGAGAACCCGCTTTTCTTCAAGGAGAACACGCGGATGTTCTACGGCGACGCCAAGGCCTCGGTCGACAGCCTGCTGCCGCTGATCGATTGACCTGGGTGAGCTTTACGGAAAAGGCCCCCGGTGCGGGGGCCTTTTTTTGTTGGGCGGTCGCCTGCGCGCTCTGGCGCAGCGGGGCGAGAAGCCCGTCCGACGGGATCGCATCGTGCAGGGCGGATTGCGCCCCGCCAATTCGGGCCACG
>SKHK01000193.1 GCA_007117005.1 Paracoccaceae bacterium | reverse complement strand
CGGGCTGCGACCGCGCGCGCGGTCGCGCCAGCCGGTCATGGGCGGCTGGCCCGGCCGGCCTGGGCACTATGTGCTCAACGGCGGATTCAAGATCGGATTCGGCCTGGCCCCGAAACTGGCCGGGGTAATGGCGGCGCTGGTTCTTGACCGCCAGGACACGCGGCCGGTGGGGATGAGGGTAGAGGATTGCCTGCCCGCGCAGGCCGGTTAGCCGGATGCGGAAATCCCGTATGATTGCCCCTTGCATTGCCGCAAGCAGGGCGATAGACCCCGTGTCGTTGCGCGCCCGTAGCTCAGCTGGATAGAGCACCAGACTACGAATCTGGGGGTCAGAGGTTCGAATCCTTTCGGGCGCGCCATTTTTCCCATGCATAGCCCCGGCGACACGGCCTTTTGTATCACCGGATTGTCGCCTGCGCTGTATGCCGGTGTCTTGTTTTCACCGTGACGGCTGCGCCGTTGCGCCTTCAACGCCGACAGGCTGCGCGTCGGCCACTCTGTTCATGCCGAATACACGGTCTTCAGAAAGCCTGTCATGGGGTCAGGCCGCCCCCTGGCGCGGCCCGCAGGCGAAGCCGGGGACAAAGCCGGGGACACCGGGCGGCGCCCTGCAGGTTCCTACACGCCGTCTCGTTTCTTTCCGGGCCTGAGCGAGGCTGCGGACTGGTTGAACAGCACCCGGTTGTTGTCGGCCCGGTGCTGCCCCCGGTTCTGCCCGGACTTTTCCAGGTCGATGGCGCGCTGCACCGCCGGGCGTTCCTTGATCCGCGCGCGCCAGTCGGCCACGCGGGGAAATTCCGCGAGCGAGGCGCCCAGCGGCTTGGCGATGAACGCCCAGGGAAAGGCCAGCATGTCGGCGATGGAATAGTCGCCCAGGATGTACTCACGCCTCTCCAGCCGGTTTTCCAGCACGCCCAGGTTGCGGTCGTATTCGCCCAGATAGCGGTTGAGGCCGTACGCGCGCTGATCCTCTGGCGCGTAGTTCCGGAAATGGCTGAGCTGCCCGCCCATCGGCCCCTGATTGCCGACCTGCCAGAAAAGCCATTCCATCAGCGCCTTGCGCGCGCTCAGATCGCCCGGCGGCGGCGCGAATTGCCCGGTCTTGTCGGCCAGATAGAGAAGGATTGCACCGGATTCGAACACGCTTACCGGTTCGTCGCCCCAGCCCGAACCCGGCGCGTGATCGACGATGGCGGGCATTTTCGCATTGGGGCTGATGGCCAGGAATTCCGGCGTGAACTGATCGCCCTCGCTGAGGCGCATCAGCATCAGACGATAGTCCAGCCCGGTTTCCTCCAGCATGATGGCGACTTTCCAGCCGTTGGGGGTGGGCGCGTAGTAAAAGTCGATCATTAGGGCATGTCCTGTGCGTCGGTGGCGATGCCGTCGGCAATCAGCCGGTTGATGCTGTCAGCGTCATAGCCTGCCTGCGCCAGCACGTCGCGGGTGTCCTCGCCCAGGCGGCGCGCGGGGCCGGGGGCGCCGGGTGGCGTGGCCGAAAAGCGGGCCGGAGTGCGGGTCTGGCGGATGCGGCCGGCCTGGGGGTGGTCGCCCTCGATGACGATGCCATTGGCCACAACCTGGCTGTGGCGATAGACCTGATCACGGGTCAGGACCGGCGCGCAGGGCACGTCATGGGCGCCGAGGCGCTGCATCCAGTTTTCGGTCGTGTCCTTCAGCAGTTCCGACTGGGTCAGATCCAGCCGGGCGGGCTTGTTCTCCTCGCGCGCGGCGACGGTGGCAAAGCGCGGGTCTGACAGCCAGTCAGGCCGGTTCACCGCCGCGGCCAGCCCCGCCCAGGTGCGGTCGGTATGGGCCGAGACCGCCATCCAGCCATCGGCGGTCTGATAGATCAGTTCGACGAAGCTTTGCGCCTGCGCGCCTTTTTCCGGCGCGACCTCGTCGCCGACAAAGGTATGGCCCGCCATGTCGGAACTCCACAGAAAGGCCAGCACCGTGTCCAGCATCGACACCTGCACATGGCTGCCCTCGCCGCTGCGGGCACGGGCCAGCAGCGCGGCGGTGATTGCCTGCGCGGTCTGGATGCCGGTCAGTTTGTCAGGCAGGATGGTGCGCACCAGCCGGGGCCGCCCCCCGCCGCCCTGCACGCTGGCCAGCCCCGACAGCGCCTGGATCAGCGGGTCATATACGGGCTTTCGCGCCCAGTCGCCCGTGAACCCGAAACCGGCGATGGAGGTATAGATGATGTCCGGCCGGACCGCGCGCACCGCCGCCTCGCCCAGGCCCAGCCGGTCGATCACGCCGGGGCGGAAATTCTGCACGAAGACATCCGCGCCCTTGCACAGCCGCAGTGCGGCCTCGATCCCGCGCGGGTCCTTCAGGTTCAGCGTGACCGATTTCTTGCCGCGGTTGTTGTTCAGAAAGGATGCCGAGAAACCGCCCCGCCGCCCGGCCACCCGGCGGCTGAGATCGCCGCCTTCGGGCTGTTCGATCTTGATCACCTCGGCGCCCTGATCGGCCAGGGTCATGGCGGCCAGCGGGCCGGAAATCATGGTGGTCAGGTCGATGACCCGAAAGCCGTGCAAGGGGCCGCTCATCTGGCTGGTCTCCAATCGTTTCGGTCAGGCGCGCATAAGGGGGGGCCGTTTCGCATCCGGATGCGGTCATTCCGGGCAAAGGCGATCCCACCGCCCGGCCAGACGCCCTCACCCACCGGGTTGTCGCCATCGATGCGAACATGCTGGGGCAGGCCGAAGCCGGGCGCAAGGCCCTGCACCACCCTT
>SKHK01000115.1 GCA_007117005.1 Paracoccaceae bacterium | reverse complement strand
CTGGCGCGCGCCCTGCCCGCCGCGCAGGCCGCGCTGCCCCCTGCCCTGCCCGCGCGGGCCTTCCTGGCCGTGACCCTGGCCCCTGCCCTGGCGGTGCCGCTGCTGCTGTGGCCGGTGGAAACGCGGGTGCTGCCGGTGCTGGTGGCCGATTACCTGGCGCTGCATTTCGCGCTTTACGGCGTGCTGGTGCTGGGATTGCTGGGCTGGTGGGGCCAGTTGCGCGGGCGCTTTCCGGCGCGGGTCTGGTGGATCGCCGCGGCGGTGGCGGGTTTCGGCATCCTGGTCTTCGGCGGGGCGCTGGACCGGTATGTGGCGTCCTTTTTCCCGCATCCGGGGCGGGCGGCAGTGATCGCCGGGCTGGCGCTGGGGGCGGTGCCCTTCATGCTGGCCGATGCGCTGGTGACCCAGGGCGGGCGGGCGCGGCTGTGGCGGGTCGTCATGGCGCGCGGGGCGTTTCTGGCTTCGCTGGCGCTGGCGGTGGCGCTGGATTTTCAGGGCCTCTTCTTTCTGATCATCATCCTGCCGGTGATCCTGCTCTTTTTCCTGCTTTTCGGCCTGATGGCGGGCTGGGTGGGCCGGCGCACGGGCCTGCCGGCGGCGGCGGGCATGGGGCTGGGGCTGGTGCTGGCCTGGGCGCTGGGGGTGACCTTTCCCATGGTCGCGCTGTAGCGGCGGACCAGGCACGCCAGAGGCCGCGCCGCCGCGCCCCGCCGCCCTGTTCGGACGGACTGGTCAGACGAACTGTTCGCGGATCAGCCGTTCATCCAGCCCGTGGCCGGGGTCGAACAGAAGCCGGTGGCGGATCGCCGGTTCCGACCGGATATCGACCGTGACCACATCGCGCACCGATTGGGCATCGGCATCGGCCATGACCGGGCGCTTTTCGGGCTCCAGCACCTCGAACCGGACCTGCGCCCCCTTCGGCAACAACGCCCCCCGCCAGCGGCGCGGCCGAAACGCCGCCATCGCCGTCAGGGCCAGCACATCCGCACCCACCGGCAGGATCGGCCCATGCGCGGAATAATTATAGGCCGTGGACCCCGCGGGCGTGGCCACCAGCGCCCCGTCGCAGACCAGTTCCTGCATGCGCAGCTTGTCATCCACCCAGATCCGCAGCCTTGCCGCCTGCGCGCCCTGCCGCAGAAGCGAGACCTCGTTGATCGCCAGCGCCTCCTGCTCGACCCCGTGCAGCGTAGTGGCCTGCATGCGCAGCGGGTTCAGCACGGTTTCCTGCGCGGCCTCTATCCGCTGGGGCAGCGCGTCTTCCTCATAGGCGTTCATCAGAAAGCCGACGGTGCCGCGGTTCATGCCATAGACCGGCAGATCACGCGCCTGGGTGGCGTGCAGCGTCTCCAGCATGAACCCGTCGCCGCCCAGCGCCACCACCACCTGCGCGCGGGTCAGCGGCACCTCGCCATAGCGCGCGGCAAGACGGGCGCGGGCGGCCTGGGCGGGTGCGCTCTGGCTGGCCAGAAAGGCAAGGCTGGGCATGGGCGTTCCCTTCGCGTGTCAGCTTGACTTGTGTCCCGCCCCCGCGCCCGGCGCAAGCCCGCCGGCATCACCGCGCGGATTGACGGGACGGGTTGTTGCCCTTCTGCGCCGGTCTGTTACCCTTGCGCGGAACGGCGCGGAAATGAAGGGAGCCTGACCCGATGTGCGGCTTTGTCTGCCTGTGGCGGATCGACGATGCCGATCTCGCGCGCGCGATGATCGACCGCATCGCCCACCGTGGCCCCGATGCAACGGATGTCATCCGCCACCCCGTTGCTCCGGTGATCATGGCGCATTGCCGGCTGGCGATCATCGGGCCGGAGGATGGCGCCCAGCCGATCCGCCAGGACAGCGACCTGCTGGTGGTCAATGGCGAGATCTACAACCATGCCGATCTGCGCGCCATCCTGGGCCCGGCGGCCTTTTCCACCGCCAGCGACAGCGAGACGGTGGTGCACCTGTTCCGCTCTGGCCAGGTGCGCTGGGTGTCGCGGCTGGATGGGATGTTCGCCTTCGTGCTGGCCACGCGGGACCGGATCATCGCCGCGCGCGACCCGCTGGGCATCAAGCCGCTGTATCTGGCGCATATCGGCGGCGGGCTGGCCTTTGCGTCCGAACTGAAGGCCTTTGACGGCCTGCCGGTAGAGTCGATCGAGGCGATCCCGCCCGGCTCGCTCTTCGACAGTCTGGAGGGCGCGCGGCAGTGGTATCGCACCCCCTCTGGCGCGGCGCTGGCAGAGCCGGGGCTGGACCCGCAGACCATCGCGCGCGAATTGCGGCTGGTGCTGGAAACCGCGGTATCCAAATGGCGGGTCGCGGATGTGGAGGTCGGCAGCTTCCTGTCCGGGGGCCTCGACAGTTCCATCATCGCCGCCATCGCCGCGCGCCAAGGCCCGCTGAAAACCTTCGCCGTGGGCGCCGAGGGCAGCCCGGACCTGCTGGCCGCCGAACGCGTGGCCGCGCATATCGGGTCGGACCACTATAGCCACGCCTTTACTGCGCAGGATGTGGCCGATGTGCTGCCCCATGTCATCCACGCGCTGGAATCGGCCGATGTGGACCTGGTGCGCAGCGCCATTCCCACCCATTTCGCCGCCCAACTGGCGCGGCGCCATGTCAAGGCCGTGCTGACCGGCGAGGGCGCGGACGAGCTGTTCGCCGGCTACACCTATCATCAGGATTACGTCGATCACCCGCGCGAACTGGCGGAAGAGCTGACGCGCTCGCTAAACGCGATGCACAACATAAACCTGCAGCG
>SKHK01000241.1 GCA_007117005.1 Paracoccaceae bacterium | reverse complement strand
GCCCGCGCCTGTCGGGCACGGTGACGGCCGATGCGCTGGACCTGCGCGGCCTGACCGGGCCGGCAGGCGGTGCCGGGGGCGGCGCGGGCGAGACCACCGGCTGGTCGCGCGCGCCCATCGACGCCTCTGCCGTGGGGCTGGCCGATGCTGCCGTGACCCTGCGCAGCGGCCCCCTGCGCACCGATTTCGCCGATATCGACGCGCTGCACGGCGCGCTGGACATCGACCGCGCCCGCGCCGTCCTGGACCTGCGCGAAGTCCGGCTTTTCAACGGCATCCTGCGCGGCGAATTCGTGGTCAACAACCGCTCCGGCCTGTCGGTCGGCGGCAATCTGCGGGCCGATGACCTAGCGTTGCAGCCTCTTCTGCGCCAGTTCGCGGACATTGACCGGCTGACCGGCACGGGCAGCGCCTCGCTGCGGTTTCTGGGCGTGGGCGGATCGATGGATGCGATCATGCGCAGCCTGTCCGGCGAGGGACAGTTGACGCTGGGCGAGGGCGAGATCATCGGGCTGGACCTGGCAGGCATGCTGCGCAACCTGGACATGAGCTACATGGGCGATGGCAACCGCACTGTCTATGACAGCGTCACCGGCAGCTTTACCCTGCAGGACGGGGTGCTGTCGAACAGCGACTTGCGGCTGGAATCGCGCGTGCTGACGGTGGACGGGCGCGGCACAGTGGATATCGGCGCCCAGCGGCTGGATTACCGCGTCACGCCCGCGGCACTGCGCGATGCCGAGGGCGCGGCGCGGGTGCGCGTGCCGCTGTCGATCACCGGGCCGTGGTCGCAGCCGCGCCTGCGCCTGGACCTGGAGGGGCTGGCCGAGGAACGCCTGCGCGAAGAGCGCGAGCGGCTGGAAGCGCGCGCCCGCGAAGAGGCCCAGCGCCTGGAGGCAGAGGCCCGCGCCCGGGCCGAGGACCGCGCGCTGGACCGGCTGGGCGTCGAGCGCGAGGAAGGCGTAGACGCGCGCGATACCATCCGCGACGGCGCCCGCGACCGGGTCGAACGCGAGGTCGGCCGCGGGTTGCGCCGCCTGCTGGGCGGGGACTGAGCCGGTGGCACCGCGCAATGGCTGGCCGCGCCGGCCGGCATCGGCTACGACAGTGGCATTCGCAACATGGGCAGGCGCGGGCCTGTTGGAACGATGACGACGGCGCTGACCCGATACAGGCGGCTGGAAAGCGAGGGCATCTGGCGCCCGGAGGCCGGCGCGCAGCGCCGCGATGTAGTCGTGGTGCTGGGCGATGCCAGCCTGACCCTGCTTGACGGGCGCACCGAACAGGTGCTCGCGCATTGGTCCCTGCCCGCGATCCGCCGGTTGAACCCGGGGCAGGTGCCCGCGCTGCTGGTGCCGGGGCTGGAGGATGACCGCCCCACCGCACAGACAGCGGCCGCGCAGGCAGAGGCCGCGCAGGATGGCGAGACGCTGGAACTGACCGACCCGCTGCTGATCGAGGCGCTGGAAGCGATAGACCGCGTCCTGCGCCCGCCGCCGCGGCGCCACCGGCTGCGGCTGGCCGTCGGGCTGGGCTCGGCGCTGCTGGTGGTGCTGGCGGGCGCGCTGTGGCTGCCGGCGGCGCTGGCCGATCACACCGCGCGGATCGTCCCGCAGGCCAGCCGCGCGCAAATCGCCCGCGCGGTGACGGACAGCCTGCCGGCCAGTATCGACGGCGCGCGGGTCTGTGCCTATCCCGGCGGGCGGCAGGCGCTGACGACGCTGCGCGTGCGGGTGCTGGGCAGCGGCTACCGGGTCATGGCAGTCAGCGGGTTGCCCGCGGGGTTCGAGGCCGCGCATCTGCCGGGCCGCGTCATCCTGCTGGGGGAGGCGCTGCTGAACCGGCTGGACACGCCCGAGGCACTGGCGGGGTATCTGCTGGCCGAAAGCACGCAGGCCGCGACACAGGACCCGCTGCGCGATGTGCTGAACCATGCCGGGCTGCGCGCGACGCTGTCGCTGCTGGCCACCGGCCACCTTCCCGCAGGCGCGCTGGAGGGCTATGCGGCCCGGCGCCTGTCCCTGCCCGCCGCCAGCCCGGACCCGCAGGCCCTGGCCGCGGCGATGGCGGCGCTGGGCCTGGCGCCCGATGCCTATATCGCGGCGCGCGGCGGAGCCGCCGATGCCTTGCCCGCCGCGATGGCAGAGGTCATGGCAGAGGCGACAACAGCGCGCGAGGCCAACCCCGAAGCCCTCCCTTCGGGCACCGAACCCATGGGCCGGTTGCTGGGGGATGGCGAATGGCTGATGCTTCAGGCCGTGTGCGACGCCTGAGCGGTATGTCATCGGGGTGAAAGGCTCCCGGGACCTTGCCCGCCGTTGGCGAAGGCGCGGGCAGGCCATGACCGCTTCACCAGGCCAACCCATGCGCGCTGCGCATCAGCGAATATGCGCATCAGCGAATATAGGCGTCGGCAAAGCCCAGTGCCCGGGCGGTTCGCAGCGCGGCCTGCAGCGTCTCGGCGCTGTCGAAGGGGCCTGCATAGACCAGTTCCAGCATCCGCCCCTGATGACGCACGCGCCGTGACTGTGGAGGCAGGCCCTGCTCACGCAGCCGCGCCAGGGTGCGCTGCGCATTCGCGGGCACCGCAAACGCACCGACCTGCACGAAGCGCCCCTCCGCCCCGGCCTGCGGCGTGCCGGTGAGGTCCGGCATGGCCGCACCGGCGGCACCGGCCGCCCTGGCTGCGACGATCTGCTGGAAAACACGCTGTTCAACACAGATCACCCCGCGCTGGGGGTAATGCGCCGGGCAGGGCACAGT
>SKHK01000067.1 GCA_007117005.1 Paracoccaceae bacterium | reverse complement strand
TGGCGGAGAGAGCGGGATTCGAACCCGCGAGACGGTTTCCCGCCTACACGCTTTCCAGGCGTGCGCCTTCGACCACTCGGCCACCTCTCCGGCGCGACAGAGATAACCCCGCAGGCAAGACAGGCGCAAGGCCATAACGCCGCTCTGTCGCAGGCAAAGCGGACAGCCCGCCCGCCGACCAGACAGCCGAGCAGCGCGCCGCCCCGCATGCCGCCCCCGCATGCCGCATGTTGCTGGCGTTGTCAGCCCTGCCCGGGCCCCGGTTCCGCCAGCGCCGGAAGCCGGTCGGCGAAATGCGCGATCAGCTTGTGTTTCAATACCTTGCCCGTGGGCGTCGCCGGCAGCGTGTCGGTGATCACGTAGAGACCCGGGCGCTTGTAGGGGCTCAGGCGCGCGGCGACATGCGCGCGCAGGCCCGACTCGTCCAGCGCCGCACCCTCGGCCGGGCGCACAAAGGCCACGACCTCCTCGTTGCCGCCGGGCAGCGCGCGGCCCACCACCGCGGCCTGCAAGACATCGGGATGTTCGACCAGCGCGGCCTCGACCTCGACCGGGTAGACATTGAAACCGGAGCGGATGATGAGTTCCTTCAGCCGCCCCACCACATACAGGCGGCCGGCATCGTCCAGCCTGCCCAGATCGCCGGTGCGCAGCCAGCCGTCCGGGCCCAGCACCGCCGCCGTGGCCTGGGGCTGGCCGTAATAGCCGCGCATCACATGGGGCCCACGGGTCAGGATCTCGCCCACCCCGTCGGCGGCGTCTGCCTGTACATCCAGCCGGACCTCGACCCCGGGAAAGGGCAGGCCGGTGCTGGTATCGTCATCGCCCGGCTGGCTGTTCGTCACCGTAATGCCCGCCGTCGCCTCGGTCATGCCATAGCCGTTCTGCATCGGCACGCCATAGACACGTTCGGCCCGGCGGCGCAGTTCCGGGTCCAGCGGCGCCCCGCCGGATGACACGAAGCGCAGCCGCGTATCGGCAAGCGTCGTCAGCCCCTGCGCGCGGACATGATCGGCGAAAAGCGCGTGCATCTGCGGCACGGCGGGCAGGATGCTGACCCCGCCGCGGATCGCCGCCAGCAGCCCGGCGGGGGTAAAGCGCGGATCGAACCAGAGCTGCGCCCCCGCCGTCGCCGTGGCCCCCAGCATCGAGGCCAGGCCATAGACATGAGTCAAGGGCAGCGCGCCGTAAAGGATGTCATCCGGCGCGGTCCCGCGCAGGGCCGCCGCCCCCTGCCCGGCGAAAAGCAGATTGCCATGGCTGAGCATCACGCCCTTGGGCTTGCCCGTGGTGCCGGTGGTGTAAAGCAGCGCGGCAACCTGGCCGGCATCGGCCTGCACGGGTTCGGGGTCGGCCTGGTGCGCGGGGCCGATGGCCAGGGGGGCGACCGGGTCGTCAAAGGCGCGCGCGCCGTCGGCCTGCGCATGGGCGCGGGCATCGGGTGACACCGCGGTGGTGTAGACGGCCAGCCGGATCCCCGCATCCTGCGCAATCGCCGCCAGTTCCGGCCCGGATGCCCGCGCGTTGACCAGAAGCGCCCAGGCGTCCAGCCGGCTGCACGCGTAGAACGCGGCAACCAGCGCCGCCGAATTTTCCGCCACGATCATCACCCGGTCGCCGGGGCGCACACCGGCCTCGCCCAGCACCCCGGCCAGGCGGTGGGTGGCCGCGTCCAGCGCGCCCCAGGTGACGGTTCGCCCGCCATGGTCGCGCGCCATGGGGGCATCGGGGCGGGCCTGCGCCTGCGCATCGACCAGTTGGTGCAGGCGGGTCATGGTATCGGTTGACAGTATGGTCATGCCGCGGCCTCCGGCATCCGGGCGGGTTTGAAGACGCCGCAGGATGTGGCGATCAGCCGCCCTGCCCCGTCATGCAATTCGGCATCGATGAAAAGCGTCCGCCGCCCGCCACCAGTGACGCGGGCGCGCGCCTCCAGCAGCCCTTCATGGGCGGGGGCCAGAAAATGCGTGGTCAGCGACAGGGTGACGAAGGGGCGCCGCCCGGCGGGATCGACCGTCAGGCTGGCGGTGACGCCGCTGGCATTGTCCAGCATCGTGGCCAGCAGCCCGCCATGCACCACGCCCGAGCGGTTGAGATGGCGGGCGTCGGCCTGCAGACGACAAATGCCATGGGGCGCCTGACCGATATCGATCTGGTATCCCAGCAGCCGCTGGGTGCCGGTTTCATCGACAATGATGGTTGCGTCGTTCATGACTGCCCTTCCTGCCTACGGACGATCAGCGCGTCCAGCGCCACGGCCCCCTGCCCCTGCGGACGCAGCAGGAAGGGGTTGATATCGATACTGTCGATCCGCGCGCCCTGCCCCGCCGCCAGTTGCGACAGCGCCACCAGGGCCTGCACCAGGGCGTCCTTGTCGGCCGGCGGGCGCCCGCGCACCCCGTCCAGCAGCGCCGCGCCACGTAACTCGCCGATCATCGCGCGCGCCTCGGCGGCGTCGATGGGCGCGCGGCGGAAGGTGACATCGCCCAGCACCTCGACCAGCACGCCGCCCAGACCCAGCACCACCACCGGGCCAAAGACCGGGTCGCGCTGCACGCCCAGCAGCACTTCGACGCAACCCTCGCCCCCCTCCATGGGCGAGACCAGCACGCCGGTCAGACGCGCCGCCGCGTCATGGGCGCGGGCGCGGGTCAGGATGGCGTCGAAGGCATCGCGAACCGCGCCTTCGTCATTCAGGCCCAGCACCACGCCACCGACTTCGGTCTTGTGCTGGATATCCGGCGAGACCAGCTTGACCGCCACCGGCCGGCCGATGCTGCGCCAGGCGGCGACGGCTGCGTCGGCGCTGGTCGCCAGATGCTCGGTCAGCACGGGAATGCCGGCGCCGGCCAGCACCTGCTTGGCGGCGTGTTCGTCCAGCGGGCCATCGGGCAAGGGCGGGGCATCGCGCGCGGCAGGCGGCGCAGGCCGGTCGAAACCCGCACGGATCGCCCGCGCCCCGGCCAGCGCCGCCACGGCGGCCGACGGGTCGGCAAAGACCGGATAGCCCATCGCCTCGTATTCCAGGCGCAGCGGGTCATCGACCAGCATCGACAATACCAGCGGGAAGTCCGGCCAGGCCCGGCGCACACCTTCCAGCGCGTCGCGCACCGGGGCGGCATTGGCCGCCGAACCCGGCACCGAGGTCAGAAAGGCCGCCACCGCGTCATAGCCGCCCTCTTTCAGTACCAGCTTCAGGTTGTCGCCCAGTAGCGCGGGGTCGTTGAAGGCCTGGGCGGTGATGTCGATGGGGTTGCGCACCCCGGCAAAGGGCAGGCGTTCCTTCAGCGCGGCCTGCGCGGCCTGGGGCATCGGCGCCACGTCCAGGCCATGGTCGCTGGCCGCATCGGTCATCAGCACCCCCACCCCGCCCGAAATGGTGACGATGCCCAGCTTCGGCCCCGCCGGCAGGGCGCCCGCGCAGGCGATATGGGCGATATCGACCAGCTCTTCGGTCGTCTGGGCACGAAACGCGCCGAACTGGCGCAGCACCGCGTCGCAGACGGCATCGGCCCCGGCCAGCGCAGCGGTGTGCGATTGCGCGGCCGCCGCGCCGATTTCCGAACGGCCGACCTTCATGAACACCACCGGCTTGCGCGCCGCGCGCGCGGCCTCAAGCGCCGCCACCAGCCGGTCGCCATCGGTGAACCCCTCGGCATAGGCCATGATGACCTTTGTGCCCGGGTCATGGGCGAAGTATTCAAGGGCCTCGGCGACGGTCACATCGGCCTCGTTGCCGGTGGTGATCCAGTGGCGTATGCCAAGGCCGCGCTGGCGGGCAAGGTAGTAGAGATGACTGCCGAAGGCGCCGCTCTGGCTGACGATGGACAGGCCCCCTTGCTGCGGCACGCCACGGTCCAGCACGGTGGAGAAGCTGGCATAGAACCGGCCCGGCACGCTGAACGCGCCCAGGCAGTTCGGCCCAACCAGCCGCATGCCCCCTTCGCGCGCGATCGCCGCCACCCGGGCCTGCAGCGCGGTTTCGCCGGTTTCGGCAAAGCCCGAGGCGAAAAGGACACAAGCCTTGACCCCGCGCCCGGCCAGCGCGGTGACCGCCTCTTCGACCTTGGCCGCGGGCAGGGCCAGGATGGCGGCATCGGGTGTTTCCGGCAGGTCGGCGACGGCGGCATGGGCTTTCAGCCCCTGCACGGTGTCGCGCGTGGGATTGACCGGGTAGATCGGCCCCTGAAACCCCGCAGCGCGCAGATAGGTCAGCGGCCGCCCGCCGATGCGCGTGGCATCGTCCGAGGCGCCAAGGATGGCCACCGAACGCGGCGCGAAAAGCGCATCCAGCGAATTGGGGCCCGGCGGGTTGGGGCGGGTCATGCGCATGTCCTTGTCATCAGGTCGGAGTCATCAGGTCGGAACGTTGGATCGGAACGCGTCATCAGAAAGCGGCGGTGCCGATGGTCAGCCCGCCGCAGATGTTCAACACCTGGCCGGTGGTATAGCCCGCCCGCGCGTCCAGCAGGCCCGCGACGGCATGAGCGATTTCCTCGGGCTGGCCCATGCGGCCGGTGGGAATGGCGGCGGTGAAGCGGCGGCGCTGTTCGGTGCCCGGTGGGTTGTTCGCGGCGAAGAATTCGGTCTCCACCGGACCCGGCGCGATACAGTTGACGGTGATCCCGTCACCGGCCAGTTCCAGCGCCGCGGTGCGCGTCAGTCCCACCAGGGCTGCCTTGCTGGCGCCGTAAAGCATGCGCCCCGGCTTGCCCAGCGCCGCGCGGCTGCCGATATTGATGATCCGCCCGAACCCCGCCGCGCGCATGCCCGGCACCACCGCCTGCATCGCCTGCAGCGGTGCGCGCAGGTTCAGCGCCATCATCGCGTCCAGTTCCTGCGGCGTGGCATCGTCCAGCGAGGCGGGCAGGAAAAACCCGGCATTGTTGACCAGCCGCAGCACCCGGTGATCGGCCACCACCTGCGCCAGCGCCGCCGCCGTGGCGGCTGCATCGGCCAGATCGGCGGTGACGAAGGGAAATTCCGCCCCCGCCGGCAGCGTGCGGGCCATGCCGACCACCGCCTGCCCCTGCGCCAGCAGATGCCGCGCAATGGCCAGACCGATCCCCTTGCTGGCCCCGGTGACCAGCGTGACGCCCTTATCCATCCTGATGCCCCCCTACCGGTGCCAGCCCGCGCCCGCAATCGACCACCACCACCTGCCCGGTAATGGCCGGCTGGGCGCACAGAAAGATCATCGCATCGGCCACGTCCTGCGGCTCGACAAACCGGCCCAGCGCGGTATCGGCCAGCGAGCGGCGCTTGCGGTCCTCGGGCCAGGTGTCGGTCCAGGGGGTGCGGGTCAGGCCCGGCGCCACGGCATTGACCCGGACCTCGGGCGCCAGCGCCTTGGCCAGATTGCGGGTCAGGTTGATCAGCCCGGCCTTGCCGGCACCGTAAGCCAGCGAACTGGCCTGCCCGCCCATCCCGGCGATGGACGCGGTGGCGACGATGCAGCCGCGCGCCGCGCGCAGGGCCGGCGCGGCGGCGCGCGCGCAGCGGAAAGGGCCGACCAGGTTGGTGGGTAGGATCGCCTGCCAGAAGCCTTCATCCAGCCGGTCCAGGTCCGGATAGGGCACGGGCTCGGCGCTGACCGGGGTGCCGGCGTTGTTGATCAGGATATCAAGGCCCCCCAGCGCGTCGATGGCGCGGGTGACCATGGCCTCTGCCTCGCCCGGCACCGCCACATTGCCGGGCGCCGGGATCGCGCCCAGCGCCGCCGCCGCATCCGGCCCGCGCGGATCATCGGCCAGATGGTTGATCGCCACCCGCGCGCCCAGCCGCACCAGCGCCCGCGCCGTGGCCAGCCCGATGCCAGAGGCACCGCCCGTCACCAGCGCCCGCTTGCCGCTCAGATCGGCGCCGATCATGTTGCCAGCCCCAAGAGCCCGCGCGCCTGTTCCGGCGAGGCGATGGTGTGGCCCGTCAGCTCCAGTATCCGCACCGCGCGTTCGACCAGCGCGCCATTGCCCGGCGTCAACTCGCCTGCGGAAAGGAAAAGATTGTCCTCCATCCCCACGCGCACATGCCCGCCCAGCGCGGCGACCATCGCCACCATCGGAAACTGCATGCGCGAGATGCCGAAGCCGGACCAGATGGCGCCGGGCGGCAACGCGGCCTGCATCGCCATCAGCGCCTGCAGGGTGGCGGGCGCGCCATGCGGTATGCCGAGGCAGATCTGAAAGAGCGGCGGGGTGTCGATATGCCCCTCGGCGATCAGGCGGCGCGCCAGTTCGATATGGCCCAGGTCAAAGACCTCGATTTCGGGCTTGGCGCCGGCGTCGCGCATGGCATCGGCCATCTGGCGCAGATGCGCGGGGGTGTTGACGAAGACATGCTCGCCGAAATTCATGCTGCCCACATCGAGCGAGGCGATGTCCGGGCGCAACTCGGCCACATGCGCCACCCGCGCGGCAGGCGTGGTCAGAGTGCTGCCGGGGCCGGCGGTCTGCGGGTCCGGATCGCCCGGCACGAACCGCGCACCCGCGCCGCAGGTCAGGTTCAGCAGGACTTCGCGGTTCTCGGCGCGGATGCGCTCCACCACCTCGCGGTAAAGCGCCAGGTCCATGCTGGGCGCCTCGGTCTGCGGATCACGGACATGAATATGCACCACCGCCGCACCGGCGCGCGCGGCCTCAAGCGCCGATGCGGCGATCTCGGCCGGCGTGACCGGCAGGGCCGGATTGCGCGCACGGGTGCCGAAAGCGCCGGTCAATGCGCAGGTAATCACGGTCGCCTGTGTCATCCTCTCCCCCCTGTCGTCGTCCCCCGTTTCATCATCGGCAAGCCCGCATCGCGGCGCAAGACCCGAAAGCACCCTGCGCAACAATCTGGAACTACGACATGGCGTCACGTAATTTTACTACCTTGCCGTCCCTTTCACAGGCCGCTAGCATCGCGACGTGGGCAGCACGCTTCTGACCGGAGGGGTCGGATTTTTGCAGCTTCCCGACAGGAGGAGAGATACGAGATGACAAGAATTCTGGGAACCGGCACACTCGCCGGCGCGGTGGCTCTGGCCACGGCGTCGCTACTGGCGCTGCCCGCGGTGGCCGACGAGATAGAACTGCCCCGCACCGTCAGCTGGACGGCCTATGACACCGGGTCCGGCGGCTACAACCAGGCCGTGGCCATCGGCTCGGCCATGCGCAACGCACTGGGCACCGAGTTGCGCATCCTGCCCGGGCGCAACGACATCGCCCGCCAGGTGCCACTGCGCCAGCGCCGGGTCGATTTCTCGGCCACCGGGATTGGCGCCAGCTATTTCTCGCAGGAAGGCGTGTTCGAATTCGGCACGGCCGAATGGGGCCCGCAGGACGTGCGCGTTCTCATCGCGTCGAATGACGACGGCAACCTGGGCATCGGCGTCGCGGCCGATACCGGCGCGCGGTTTGTCGAGGACCTGCGCGGGCTGCGCGTGGCCTGGATCGTCGGCGCGCCGGCACTCAACGAGAACATCACAGCGATGCTGGCCTTTGCCGGCATGACCTGGGACGATGTCGAACGCGTCGATTTCCCGGGCTTCGGCGCCTCGTGGGAAGGGATCATCAACAACCAGGTCGATGCCGCCTTTGCCGCCACCGTGTCCGGCCCGGCCTATCAGCTGGAAGCCAGCCCCCGCGGGCTGACCTGGATCGAGTTCCCGCATGACCAGACCGAGAACTGGGAGCGGATGAACGCGCTCGCCCCCTTCTACGCGCCGAACATGGCGACCGAGGGCGCCGGCATTTCGGAAGACAACCCGCACGAGGGCGCGGCCTATCCCTATCCGGTGCTGATTTCCTATGCCGATCAGGAGGAAGCGCTGGTCTACAACATGACCCGCGCCATGGTCGAACTGTTCCCCGAATATGCTGATGCCGCGCCGGGCGCCAGCGGCTGGGACCTGGAGCGTCAGAACTTCGAATGGGCGGTGCCGTATCACCCCGGGGCAATCCGCTACTACACCGAAATCGGTGTCTGGTCGGATGCCGCGCAGGCGCATAACGATGCGCTGATCGAGCGCCAGCGCGTCCTGCGCGAGGCCTGGGACGAATACACCGCCACCGACCCGGCCGAAGACGACTTCGCGCAGGGCTGGATGGAAGCCCGCGCCGCAGCGCTGGAAGCCGCCGATATGGACGTGGTGTTCCTGCCCTGAGCAACGGCGCCCGCCGACGATCGGCGCGGGGCATGGGCGCGGTTTGCGCCCGCGCGTGCCCCGCGCCGCCTTACGGCAGGCTGACTGAATGCCGGGCTGCCCCGACCAGGCCCAGGTCTACCCGTCGGCCCGTCACCTGCCGACAGCGCCCGGCATCGCCGGCCCCATACAGCAGCCAACAGGTTCGCTCGGCATCACGCGCCGGGCCGTCATCGCCGCAAAGCCACGGGTGCCCGCATGAGCGATCCAAGACCTTCTGCCACAGCGACCGCCGCCATCGAGGCGGAACTGCGCCATCGCACGCTGCCGCTCCCTTTTCGTGTGCTGGTGGCGCTGATCTCTGCCGGGGCGGTGCTGCTGGCAGTGAACCAGCTTTTCAATCTGCGGCTGACTGGCAGCGCCATCATGGACCCGCAATACCTGTATCTGCTGTCCATGCTGTTCCTGTTCATCACTTTCCTGGCCTTTCCGGCCTACAAGGGCGCCCCCATGGACCGGGTGCCGCTTTATGACCTGGCGCTGTCGCTGGCATCGGTCTGGGTGGTCGGCTATTTCGCGCTGAACGCCGAACGCGCGCTTATGATGGGCTGGGAGTATGGCGCACCGCAGATGGCCACCTGGTATTCCATCGCCTTCTGGCTCTTGATCCTGGAAGGTGCGCGCCGCACTGGCGGCTGGATCATCTTTGCCGTGGTGCTGGCCTTTTCGCTCTACCCGGTCGTCGCCGACCGGGTGCCTGGGCCGATCCAGG
Organism: Paracoccaceae bacterium; assembly: GCA_007117005.1. GTDB lineage: Bacteria > Pseudomonadota > Alphaproteobacteria > Rhodobacterales > Rhodobacteraceae > Pararhodobacter. The sequence continues at coordinate 1,557 of SKHK01000067.1, read as the reverse complement.
GCTTCCCCTCGCCCTTTGGCGACACGATGGCGTTCCATGTCATCTCGTCGGAAAGCGCGCTGGGCATCCCGATGCGGTCCTTCGGGCAACTGGTGGTGGGCTTCATCCTGTTCGGCGCCACGCTGCAATTCACCGGCGGGGGCAAGTTTTTCAACGATCTGGCCTTTTCGCTGGTCGGCCGGTTCCGCGGCGGGGCGGGCAAGGTGGCGATCTTCGCCTCGGGCTTCATGGGGTCGATGTCGGGCAGCGTGATCTCGAACATCATGACCACCGGCACGGTGACCATCCCGGCGATGAAGAAATCCGGCTTCGGCGCGCGCACCGCGGCGGGGACCGAGGCCTGCGCCTCTACCGGCGGGGTGCTGATGCCGCCGGTGATGGGGGCGACGGCCTTCATCATGGCCTCCTTTCTGGGCATGCCCTATGCCGAGATCGTGCTGGCCGCGGCGATTCCGTCCATCCTGTTCTATTTCGGCATCTTCGTGCAGCTTGACGCCTATGCCGGGCGCAACAAGCTGCGCGGCCTGCGGCCCGACGAACTGCCCCGGCTGGGCGAAACGCTGAAGGCCGGCTGGCCCTATATCCTGGTCTTCGCGGTGCTGATCTATTTCATGATGTTCCGGCGGCAGGAGACCATCGCCCCCTTCTACGCCACCGCACTTCTGCTGTTCATCAACCAGCTTTTCCCATCCACGCGCTTCGACCTGCGCGGCCTGCTGCAGCTTTTCGTCAACGTGGGCCGGTCGCTAGCCGAGCTGGTGGCCCTGCTTCTGGGCGTGGGGCTGGTGGTGGGGGCTTTCTCGGCCACCGGGCTGGCGGGCACCCTGGTCAACGATCTGGTGTTCCTTGCCGGCAACGAGGCGCTGCCGCTTCTGCTGATGGGGGCGGTCACGGCCTTCATCTTCGGCATGGGGATGACGGTCACGGCCTGCTACATCTTTCTGGCGGTGGTGCTGGCCCCGGCGCTGGTGCGGGTGGGGCTGGACCCGTTGGCGGTGCATCTCTTCATCCTCTACTGGGGGATGGTGTCCTTCATCACCCCGCCGGTGGCGCTGGGGTCCTTTGCGGCGGCCACCATCGCCGGCACCAGCCCGATTGCCACAGCCGTATCGTCGATGCGCCTGGGCAGCGTGATCTACATCATCCCCTTCTTCTTCGTGCTTAACCCGGCGCTGATCGGTCGAGGTACATGGGACGAGGTGCTGGTGGTCTTCATCACGGCTGTGATCGGCATCTGGTTCATCGGCTCGGCATTCCAGGCCTATGTCACCGGGCTGGGGGCCATGCGCGACGGCGCCGCGGGGCTGGGACTGCGCGTGATGCTGTTCCTCGGCGGGCTGGCCTTTGCCGTGCCGGGGCTGGAGGCGATGGGCCTGACCCATTGGCACATGTCGGGGCTCGGCCTCTTGCTGGGCCTGCCGGCGCTGCTGATCGCCTATCTGGACGGGCAGCGGGCCAACGCCACAGGCTGACCCACCAGACCCGCCCGCCGCCCGCGCCCGGCCCCTTTTCCCGCGCCCGGGCGGCAAGCAAGCGCCCGGCACGGGCGCGCAGCGG
>SKHK01000196.1 GCA_007117005.1 Paracoccaceae bacterium | reverse complement strand
GTGCAGCAGGCCCGCGTCGAGCAATTCGCCGATCAGGTAGGCCAGCCCGCCGGCGGCGTGGAAATGGTTCACATCGGCCAGACCGTTCGGATAGACCCGCGCCATCAGCGGCACAGCCTGCGCGACGGTGTCGAAATCGCCGGGCTCCAGCACGATGCCCGCTGCGCGTGCCATCGCCGGCAGATGCAGCACCAGATTGGTCGAGCCGCCCGTGGCCATCAGCCCGACCATGCCGTTGACAAAGGCGCGTTCGTCCAGGATGCGCGCCGTGGGGCGGTAGTCGTTGCCAAGGCCCGTGATCCGCGCGGCGCAGGCGACGGCAGCGGCGGTCAGCGCGTCGCGCATGTCGGTGCCCGGGTTGACGAAGCTGGTGCCGGGCAGGTGCAGGCCCATGAATTCCATTAGCATCTGGTTCGTGTTCGCCGTGCCGTAGAAGGTGCACGTACCCGGCCCGTGATAACTGGCCATCTCGGCCGCCATCAGGTCGTCGCGGCTGGCCTGGCCCATGGCATGGGCCTGACGCACCTTTGCTTTTTCGTCATTGGGCAGGCCCGAGGGCATCGGCCCTGCGGGCACGAAGACCGCCGGCACATGGCCGAAACTGGCCGCCGCCATCACCAGCCCGGGCACGATCTTGTCGCAGACCCCCAGCCAGAGCGCGGCGTCGAAACAGTCGTGGCTCATCGCCACGCCGGCCGAAAGCGCGATCACGTCGCGCGACATCAGCGACAGTTCCATCCCCGCCCGGCCCTGGGTGACCCCGTCGCACATGGCCGGCACGCCGCCGGCCACCTGCGCCGTGGCCCCGGCCGCGCGCGCGGCATCGCGGATCAGCGGCGGGAAGCGTTCGAATGGCTGATGGGCCGACAGCATGTCGTTATAGGCCGTGACGATGCCCAGATGCGGCGCGCGGCCCTGCGCCAGACTGTCCTTGTCCGGCCCTGTGGCCGCCCAGGCATGCGCGGCGTTGGAACAGGCCAGATGCGCGCGCGCCGGGCCCTGATCGGCGGCGCGGGTGCAGCGGTCCAGATACGCCTGGCGCAGCGGGGCAGAGCGCGCACGGATCCGCGCGGTCACGGCGGCGATGGCATCGTTCAGGGGCGCTTGATGCGGCATTCATGCTTCCGGGCTATCTGTGGCTCGCGGCACGAAGGGTATGATTATAGCGCTAACAACACAAGCCCGCCTCCTTCTTGCGCGGCAGCGCGCGGCCGAGGCTTGCGTTTTCTGCAAGGCGGACATTCCGTATTGCCGCTGGTTCATTCTGCGGCGCGGCATTATTTGCACACCAACAGATGCAAGCTGCCCGAAAAACGGGCAAGGAGAAAACAATGAACCGGAATGAGATCGTGATCCAGCCTGTGGATATCGTTGCCGTGGAACGGGCCGCGCGTGCAATGCAGGCAAAGGTGGTCGGCGAGTTGATCAGCGGCGCCTGGGGCTGGGTCGTTGCCCGTCTGCGCCGCACGCCGGCAGGCCAGACGGCCTGATCGCCCAACGTCGGGCCGGCAAAACCGGAGCCGGCGTGCACCGGGCGCGGGTGAACAGCAAGCCCCCGCGCCCGGTGCGATGCCGGTACGATGCCGGTACGGTGCCGGTACGATGCCGGTACGATGCCGGACGGACAGACGCACCGCCCTGCGCCGGAAACGGTTGCAGGGCGGTTTGCTTCGCCCCCTTGCAAAGGGCGGCACAACGCGCTAGAGCGCGCGCACTTCACAGGCGGGGCCGGGCCATGGCGGGGAGACATCCCGCCAAAGGTCCACCGGTTGGGCGTGATGCCCTGATGCCCCGTCCAAGGCGCAAACCGGAAAGGAACAGGACATGGCGCTTCCCGATTTCACGTTGCGTCAGCTTTTGGAAGCTGGCGTTCATTACGGCCACCAGACCCAGCGCTGGAACCCGCGCATGGGGCCGTACATCTATGGCGACCGCAACGGCATCCATATCATCGACCTGACGCAGACGCTGCCGATGCTGGACGCTGCGCTGAATGCCATCCGCGAGACGGTGGCCAAGGGTGGGCGCGTGCTGTTCGTCGGCACCAAGCGCCAGGCGGCGAAGCCGATCGCCGAGGCCGCGGAGAAATGCGCGCAGTACTACATGAACCACCGCTGGCTGGGCGGCACCCTGACCAACTGGAAGACCGTCAGCCAGTCGATCCAGCGCCTGCGCGCCATCGACGAGCAGCTGGAGCACGGCGCCGAGGGGCTGACCAAGAAGGAACGCCTGGGGCTGGAGCGTGAACAGGCCAAGCTGCAGGCCAGCCTTGGCGGCATCCGCGAGATGGGCGGCGTGCCGGACATGCTGTTCGTGATCGACGTCAACAAGGAAGACCTGGCAATCCTGGAGGCCCGGAAACTGGGCATTCCGGTGGTCGCGGTGGTCGATACCAACTGCCCGCCCGATGGTGTGGACTACATCATCCCCGGCAACGACGACGCTGCCCGCGCCATCGCGCTTTACTGCGATCTGGTCAGCCGCGCCGCCCTTGACGGCATGTCGGCGCAGATGGGTGCCGCCGGTGTCGATCTGGGCGCGCTGGATGAGGCCCCGGCCGAAGAGGCCGTCGCCGATGACGCCGCGCAAGAGGCCCCGGCGCAGGCCTGATCCGGCCCGCCGACTGTCATCTAGCTGATACCGGGCAGGGGCAGACCCTGCCCGCAACGGGTATGAAAAGGAGGATCACCATGGCGATCACTGCATCGATGGTGAAGGAACTGCGCGAAGCCACCGGCGCCGGCATGATGGACGCCAAGAAGGCCCTGACCGAAAACGGCGGCGACATGGAAGCCGCCGTCGACTGGCTGCGCACCAAGGGCCTGGCCAAGGCCGCCAAGAAGGCCGACCGCGTGGCGGCCGAGGGGCTGGTGGGTGTTACGGTCTCGGGCGGCCGGGGTGTCGCGGTCGAGATCAACTCGGAAACCGATTTCGTCGCCAAGAACGCCGATTTCCAGAAGCTTGTGGGCGGCATCACCGCCGCCGCGCTGTCGGTGGATGACCTGGAGGCGCTGAAGGGCGCCGAGATGGGTGACAAGACGGTCGAGGAAAGCCTGACCGGCGCCATCGCCACCATCGGCGAGAACATGACCTTGCGCCGCATGGCGGTGATCGAGGGCGACGCCGTCGCCGCCTATGTGCACAACGCCGCCGCCGACGGCATGGGCAAGATCGGCGTGCTGGTCGCGCTGAAGGGTACCGACAACGGCATCGGCAAGCAACTGGCCATGCATATCGCCGCCACCGCGCCCCTGTCGCTGGACGAGGCCAGCCTGGACCCGGCCGTTCTGGAACGCGAGCGCGAAGTGCAGACGCAGAAGGCGCTGGAAGAGAACGCCACCGCCGCCAAGCCGAAGCCCGATCCGGTGATCCACAATAACATCATCCCCGGCCGGATGAAGAAATATCTGGAAGAGGTCACGCTGACCGGCCAGAAATTCGTCATCAACCCGGATCTGACCGTGGCCCAGGCCGCCGAAGAGGCCGGAGTGCAGATCACCGGCTTCGTGCGCATGGCCGTGGGCGAGGGGATCGAGAAGAAGGAAGAGGATTTCGCCGCCGAGGTCGCCAAGACGCTGGCCGGCTGACGCGCCGAGACCTCGCCGCAGCACCTTGCGGCGATGGCGTGACCAGAACAGGGGGCCGGTGCCAGACGCACCGGCCCCTTTTCGTGTCCGAACAATGGCGGGAGGCTCACAAAGGGGCAGGAGGCTCAGGCCAGCACCTTGCGCCGTTCGCAGCGCGGCTGGTTCAGCGTCTCTTCGGTCAGCGCGGGCGCCAGCGCGGCCATGGCGTCCAGCTGGGTCAGGTGAATGCCGTCCACATGATGCAGGAAATCGGTGCGCTGCAGCCGATCCATCACCGGGCCCTTTACCTCTGACAGATGCAGGCTAACGCCCGCCGCGTGCAGCTTTGCCAGCAGCATCTCAAGGCTTTCCAGCGCCGAAGCATCGACATCGTTCACGGCCGAGAACATCAGCACCAGATGTTTGATATCCGGGCTTTCGGCGATGCGGGTCTGCACCAGTTCTTCCAGATAGCGGGCATTGGGGAAATAGAGGCTTTCATCGACGCGCAGGGTCAGCACCTCTGGCGTGGTGACGACCTCATAACGGTTGATGTTGCGGAAATGGCCGGTGCCGGGAACCTGGCCCACCTCGGCCACATGCGGGCGCGAGGTGCGGTAAAGATGCAGTGCCAGTGACAAGCCGACACCCGCCATAAGCCCCTCTTCGACGCCCAGCAGCAGGGTCACGGCCATGGTCGCCGCCATCGCCGCGCCATCGGCCCGGCTGTAGGACCAGGCGCGGGGCAGGGCGCGGAAATCCAGCAGCGACACCACGGCGACAATGATGATGGCCGCCAGCGTGGCGCTGGGCAGAAAGAACAGCAGCGGCGTCAGCGCCAAAAGGGCGGCGCCGATCATCAGCGCCGTCATGGCCCCGGCGGCGCGCGTCTCGGCCCCGGCCTCGTGATTGACGATGGAGCGGGACAGCCCGCCGGTGACCGGCATCGCCTGCGACAGCCCGGCGCCCAGATTGGCCGCCCCCAGCGCGACCAGTTCGCGGTCGGGGTCAATGGACTGGCGCTTTTTCGCCGCCAGCGTCTGCGCGATCGAGATCGATTCGACATAGCCCACCAGCGCGATCATCGCCGAAGGCACGATCAGCAGCATGATCAGGTCCAGATCGAACCCGGGCAGCGCCAGCGGGGGCAGGCCCGCGGGGATATGGCCCAGGATACGCACGCCGGCCTGATCCAGCGACAGTGCCCAGACCGCGAGCGTGGATACCAGCACGGCCAGAAACAGCCCACCCTTTGCCAGCGCCGCCGCCGCCGCGCGCGGCAGGCCCAGCCGGCGCAGCAGCGGCGCCAGCCCCTTTCTGGACCAGAAGAGAAAAGCCAACACCAGCACTGACAGGGCCAGCGTGGGCAGGTTCACATCGCCCAGATTGGCAAGGATCGAGGGCAGCACCTCTGGCACGGTCTTGCCGATGGTCTGGATACCCAGGAGGTGCCGCACCTGGCTGAGGGCGATCAGGATCCCGGCGGCGGTGATGAAACCCGAAATCACCGGATGGCTGAGAAAATTCGCCACGAACCCCAGCCGCAGCAGCCCCATGGCCAGCATCATCGCGCCCGACAGCAGCGCGATCCACAGCGCGGCCAGTTCATAGCCCGGCGTGCCGGTTTCGGCCACCAGCCCGGCCGCGGCCGCCGTCATCAACGCCACCACGGCCACCGGGCCAACCGCCAGCGCGGGTGATGACCCCAGCACGGCGTAAAGCAGCAGGGGCAGGATGGCACCGTAAAGCCCGGCCTGCGGCGGCAGTCCCGCCAGCATTGCATAGGCCATGCCCTGCGGGATCAGCATGATCGTCACCACGACCGCCGCGGTCAGATCACCCGCCAGCGGCCCGCGCAGATAGGGGCGCAGGCCGGAAAGCGTAAAACCGGATCGGAACATGCAAGAGCCCCCTGAAGACCGTCAGCCGGCCCGATGCCGGCAGTGTCGGGCATATAGGGAAAGCCCCTCACATTGCAAGTAGTGAATATGTTTGGGCAGAATGCGCGCTCTTGGGCAACGCGATCAGGCAGCGCAATCAGGCAATGCGGCCGGGCAGGGCGGTTTCTGCAGCATTGCGGATCGCCCTGATCGCCGCGCCGTAGCCCGCGGGTTCGGCGGCCGAGCCGCCCTTGAACACCGACGAGCCCGCCACCAGCACATCGGCCCCGGCGCGGGCCATGGCCGGCGCGGTTTGCGGGGTGATGCCGCCGTCGATCTGGATGTGCACGGGCCGGTCACCGATCATGGCGCGCAAACGGCGCACCTTGTCGCTCATGTCGATGAAGCCTTGGCCACCGAATCCGGGGTTGACCGTCATCACGCAGATCAGGTCCACAAGGTCCAGCAGGTGCTCGGCGGCCTCGGCCCCGGTGGCGGGGTTCAGCGCCAGACCGACCTTGCAGCCGGTGGCGCGGATCGCCTGAAGCGTGCGGTGGGTATGGGGGCCGGCCTCGGCATGGGCGGTGATGATATCGGCGCCGGCCCTGGCGAAAGCCTCGATATAAGGGTCGACCGGGGCGATCATCAGATGCACATCCATCACCGTGCACACATGCGGGCGCAGGGCTGCGACCATCTGCGGTCCAAAGGTCAGATTGGGCACGAAATGCCCGTCCATCACATCGACATGCACCCAGTCCGCACCCTCGGCCTCGACCGCGCGGCACTCGGCGCCGAAATCGGCGAAATCGGCGGCAAGGATGGAAGGGGCTATCTTGATCGAGCGGTCGAAAGTCATGGCGGCACCCCGTGGCGATGTCTGCAGCAGCGCTTACGCGATGCGCGAGGGGCCGTCAAACCGCACGGTCGATTAACCGATAATCAGTATTATGTAATATTTACTGAGGCCAAAGGTGCGAATTTGTCACATCAACGCTCAATCAACGACGGTTTGGCCTGACTGTCACATCACGCATGTGTCACAATGTGCAATCTTGTGCCAATCTGTGCAAGCGTCCCACCCGAGGCGCCAGCAAAGCGTGTCAGGCCATCTTGTTACGGAACCAGAGAAAGATGGGATACTCGCCTGTCATCCGCCCCGACTTTACCGGGGATCGTAATCCGGGACATCGCGTCCTGCTCGTGGCGCCCGGCCTGCCACAACCAGAGGCCATGCCAGCGGGCGTTCTGTCCGACGCTGCCGAAGTCAGGCTGATCGAGCATCCGCGCATGCTGACCGCAGAGCGGCTGAGGGACTGGGCGCCGGATGTGGTTGTCGGTGCGCTGATCGGGCCGGCATGGGACGGGCTGGATCTGGCCATGGCGTTGGTGCAGGCCGGCTTTGCCAGGCGACTGTGTGTCCTGACCCCTGCCCTGCCGCGGCACGACCTGGTGCTGAGAGAGATGCGGGCGCTGTGCCCTGGGCTGGACATTGCACTGATTTCCCTGCCAGATACCCGCTGACCCCACAGCAGGACAAAGGGCATCAGGTCATGCAGGACCAGGGCAAGGCACGGCAGAACAAACTCCTCCTGATCATCCTGGACGGCGTGCCCTGGACGAACTGGCGGCGCTATTTCGGCTGTATGGAGGGTTGGGTGGCCTCTGGCGATGCGCGGGTCTGGCGGATGCGCGCGGTGCTGCCGTCCATGTCCGGGCCCTGTTATGCATCGATCCACACCGGCGTGGCGCCGCAAGAGCATGGCGTTCTGTCCAACGGCATGATCCGGCGGCTTGATCATGCCGATATCTTCGGCCAGGCGCGACTGGCCGGGGGTGTCACCGGCGCTGTCACCCATTCCTGGTGGTCGGAACTGTTCAACCGCGCACCGTTCGACTGTCTGCGCGATATCGAATATGATGAACCGGGCAGCCAGACCATCAACCACGGCCGCTTTCACACGATGACCGGCTATGATGAGAAAAACCAGGCAACCCCTTGCGATGCCGACCTTTTCGCCACGCTGAGCATGCTTTGCCAGCGTCACGGACTGACCTATGGGCTGCTGCATACCTGCACACTGGATTCGATGGGGCATCGCTATGGCCACGACTGCAGCGAGATGGACCATGCCTGTGCCCTGATGGACGCCATGCTGGCCGGCTTCCTGCCCAAATGGCTGGAGATGGGCTACGAGGTCATCGTGACCGCCGATCATGGCCAGTCCCTGCGTGGCCATCATGGCGGCACCGGCGAAGACCAGCGCGATGTGGCGCTCTATTACTTCGGGCCGGGTGCAGGCCCCGCGCCGGACACGGTGCTTGACCAGCTTTCACTGGCGCCGACGATCCTGTCCCGGCTGGGCGCGCCTATTGCCGACAGCATGAAGGCAAAGCCTTTTCTGTCGTGATTTCAGTATTCTGAAAGGCGAAGTTGACAAATTACCTGAAGTGATCAGCGCGCCTTTACCGGCGGCGCGGTATCCGGCAACTGGATCGAGGCGACCTGCTCGGTGATCGGCGGCACTGCCAGCGGGTGCGGATGACGGGCCCGGTCGCGCGCGGCCTCGATCGGTTGCCAGGTGCCGTCCAGATAGACCTCCAGCGCATCGAAGCGGGCCTTGTATTCCATCTTGCGGCTGCCGGCGACCCAATAGCCCAGATACACGTAAGGCAGCCCCACCTGGCGAGCCAGTTCCACATGATCCAGGATCATGAAGGTGCCCAGGCTGGCGTTCAGGCCCGGTTCGAAAAAGGAATAGACCAGGCTGAGCCCGTCATCCAGCACATCGGTCAGACAAACGGCGGTCAGTTGACGCCCGGCACGGCTGACGCCGTCATCGCGCCCGGACGCATGCTCGGGCTCTGGGCGGCGGGCGTATTCGATGATCCGCGTGCGCACCGGCGTCTCTTCGATCATGGCGGCGAATTCGAAGATATCCATATCCGCCATGCCGCCATCGGCGTGCCGGTGGTCCAGATAGCGGCGGAACAGATCGTACTGCTCCTCGGTTGCCCAGGGGCTGTTGGTCTCGCGCACCAGATGAGCGTTGCGGCGCAGAATACGGCGATGGCTGCGCCCGGGTTTGTGGTCGGCCACACGGATGCGCGCCGACAGACAGGCCGCGCAGTCGGAACAGGCAGGCCGGTACAGCACATTCTGAGACCGGCGGAAGCCCTGCTTGGACAGCGCGTCATTCAGCGGCTTCGCGCCCTCGCCGATCAGAGCGGTGAACAGCTTTCGTTCCTGCTGTCCGGGCAGATAGGGGCAGGGCTGCGGCGCGGTCACATAGAACTGCGGTGCGATAGGTAGCGAATGACGCATCCTGGCAAGGCCCCTGGCTACTTACTGCGCCGTAACGACACCGAGTGCCGGTCCGAGCCCGGCACCGGCGTTAACCTGCGGCGCGATGACGGAAACGTAACAAGCGGCCCGCCCTACGCCAAGCCCCCTTTGCGGCCCCTGCCCGCCTCGGGCCGATATTTGCCGCTTCCACCCGGGCGGTTGAAACGACCGCGCCGGACGAATGCGCAATCCGGCCTCGCATGTGACACCGGGCCAAGCCCGTGATCGGTGGCCATGCGCGACAGGGCGCGCTAATACCGGGCAATCACGGCTGCACAAAGAGAGACTCATGGACGCCAGCTTCGCCTCGGTCTTTTACGAAATCGCGCTGCTGGTCCTGCTGGCCGCGGGCGTGGGCTTCATCGGCCTGCTGTTGCGCCAGCCGCTGGTGGTGGCCTTCATCGCCGTGGGGGTGCTGGCCGGGCCGGATGCGCTGGGGCTGGTCAGTTCCGTCGAATTCATCGAGACGCTGAGCCAGATTTCCATCGCCGTTCTACTGTTTCTGGTCGGCCTGAAGCTGGATGTCAGCCTTGTGCGCAATCTGGGCAAGGTCGCCGTCGCCACGGGCCTGGGCCAGGTCACCTTTACCGCCTTCTTCGGCTTCCTGATCTGTCTGGCGCTGGGGATCGACTGGCTGACATCGCTCTATATCGCGGTCGCGCTGACCTTTTCGTCCACCATCATCATCGTCAAGCTGTTGTCGGACAAGCAGGAAATCGGCGCGCTGCATGGCAAGATCGCGCTGGGGTTCCTGATCGTGCAGGATATCGTCGTGGTGCTGGCGATGGTCACGCTTTCGGCCATCGGTGTGGGCCTGGGCGAGGATACCGGCGGCGCCTGGGAGGTCGTGCAGGTCTTCATCGGCGGGGCGGCGATGGTCGGCGCGGTGGTGCTGTTCATCCGCTACGCCGCCAGCCCGCTCTTGTCGCGCATCGCCCGCTCGCCGGAACTGATGGTCATCTTCGCCGTGGGCTGGGCTGCGTCACTGGCGGCGCTGGGCGATTTTCTGGGCTTCGGCAAGGAACTGGGCGGGCTGCTGGCCGGGGTCTCACTGGCCTCGACCGAATTCCGCGAGGCGATCAGCTCGCGCCTGGCCAGCTTGCGCGACTTCCTGCTGCTCTTTTTCTTCATCAACCTCGGCGCCGCGCTGCAGCTTTCCACGCTGGGCGACCAGATCGGCCCGGCCATCGTACTGTCGCTTTTCGTTCTGATCGGCAACCCGTTGATCGTGCTGGCGATCATGGGGTTCATGGGCTACCGGAAACGCACCGGGTTCCTGGCCGGGCTGACGGTCGCGCAAATCTCGGAATTCAGCCTGATCTTCATGGCGATGGGCATCACCATCGGCCATGTCGGCGGCGAGGCGATGGGGCTGGTCACGCTGGTGGGCCTCGTGACCATCGCGCTCAGCGTCTACATGATCACCTGGTCGCACAAGCTTTTCGAGATCTGCGAGCCCTTTCTGGGCATCTTCGAACGCCCCAACCCGCATCGTGAGGCCGATGACACGGAAGGTACCGCCGAAGCGCGCGGGCATGATTTCATCGTCTTCGGCCTAGGCCGTTATGGCTGCCGGATCGGCGCGCGGTTGCAGGAACAGGGTTACCAGGTGCTGGGCATCGATTTCGACCCCGAGGCGCTGGCCAACTGGCGCCGCATGGGGCTGGATGCGATGTATGGCGACGCCACCGACCCGGAATTCATCGCCCATATGGACCTTTCGGGCGTGC
>SKHK01000058.1 GCA_007117005.1 Paracoccaceae bacterium | reverse complement strand
TCCCCACGATCTGTTCTTCGGTGAAACGTGATTTGCGCATCGTCTGTTCTCCTTGTTCTGACGAACGTTACAAGAACAAACTCTCCTTTTGAATGGCCCGGTTTCTTGGGGGCAGGTCATGCGGAACGGGCGGGCATGCCGCGCAACCGGTCATAGCGGGCCGCATGCATCCGTATTCAGCTGACCCGCTCCATTTCCCGGTTTTCGCTTGTCGGAAAGTCCGGAACCGGTGTCCGCTTCCCAGCGACCTGCCCTAGCCGCGCAAAAGCTGTTCGACCTGGTCCGGCAGATCGCGCACCCGCTCACACAGAACCGTGGCGCCATTTTCCAGCAACTCGCGCCGGTCACCATAGCCCCAGGTCACGCCGACAGAGGGCATGCCGTTTTGCCGCGCGGCCAGGGTATCGATGGCGCGGTCCCCGACCATGCAGCCGTGTTCCGCCCGCAAGCCCCGCGAAGCAAGGATATGGTCGACAAGCGCGCCCTTGTCGTCAAACCTGCCGTCCAGTTCGGCGCCGTAAAGCGCGTCGAAATACGCGGCGAAATCAAAGTGATCGATGACCCGCCTGGCGAAGGGCAGGGGCTTGGCGGTGCACAGGTACAGCAGATGCCCGTTGCGCCTGAGACGGTCCAGCGCGTCGAAGATGCCGGGATAGGGGCTGGCCTGCGTGATCCCGCCATTTCCATAGGCGGCCCGGTAGATCTCCACCGCCTTTTCCACCATGTCGCCGGTCCCCAGGAGCCTGGCAAAGCTCTGGCGCAGCGGCGGGCCGACGATCCACTGCATGTCTTGCGCCGGGGGCACGTCGCGGCCCAGTTCCTGCAGCGCGTGCTGCGCGGAACCGATGATGCCGGGGCCGGGGTCGATCAGCGTGCCGTCCAGATCGAACAGGACGAAGCGCGGCGAAGATCGACCCACCCTCATGCCGGTTGCGCCGCTAGGTTCAGCCGGCATTCGCTGCCCGCATCCGCGCCACAAAGGCGCGCAGCACCTCCAGTTCGCGCGCGCCGCCTACCGGGTGGGCCTGCGCGGACATGACCGACAGGGTGACAACCCGCTCACCCAGCGGCAGGATGGCGCGCCAATAGGCCGGGTGCAGTGTCTCGGGGTTGCCGGCGTCACGGATGCGCAGCCACAGGACCTCGTCCTGAACCAGCGACTCCTCGATGCGCACATCCCCGGCCCGGCCACGGCGCGAAAGCTGCGCGCGACCGGTGCTGCCACCAAGGAAATCCGCCAGGCGGCGCAGATCGACGGTGCCGGCGCCACCGGGTGCGGCATGGCCGGTGACCGTGGCGCTGAGAACCGGGCTGGGCTGCCGGCCCGGGCGGCAGCGCGCCAGCAGCACAAAGGCCTCGCGTTCGCTTTCGCGCGTCGCCTCGGCGTCGATGCAATAGCCATCGGGGCCGGCGACGGTCAGCACGCCGTCCAGCACCGACACGCTTGCCGGCCCGCTGGCGGCCAGGCCCAGCCTCCCGGCAGCGCGGTTCAGGGGCTCGCTTTCGAAACAGGCCGAAAGCGCCAGGCAGGCCGCCAGCAGGGCCAGCCACCGGCCGCGCCAGATACCCGCCCGGCCCCGGTCAGAGGTCCATGTAGACATGCGCTTCGTCGTCGCCGCCCGGATGCGTCACCGCCCCCTTGCGCGCGCCGCCGACCAGTTGCGCGTATTTCCACAGCGCGCCGTTGGAATAGATCGTCTTGCGCGGCCCGGCCCAGGCGGCCTTGCGCGCGGCCATTTCGTCATCGGTTAGCGCCACCGACAATTCGCCGGTCAGCGCGTTGATGGTGATCATGTCGCCATTCTGCAGCAGCGCGATGGGCCCGCCATGCGCTGCCTCGGGCCCCACATGGCCCACGCAGAAACCCCGCGTGGCGCCGGAAAAGCGCCCGTCGGTGATCAGCGCCACCTTCTTGCCGCGCCCCTGGCCGCTGATCGCGGCGGTCGTGGCCAGCATCTCGCGCATGCCGGGGCCGCCTGCGGGGCCCTCGTTGCGAATGACGATCACCTCGCCATCCTCGTAGCCGCGCGCCTTGACGGCGGCAAAGGCGTCTTCCTCGCAGTCGAAGACCCGGGCGGGGCCGGTGAAGACCTGCTCTTCCTCGGACATGCCCGCGACTTTCACGATGGCGCCCTCGGGGGCGAGGTTCCCTTTCAGGCCGACCACGCCGCCCGTCGCCGTGATCGGGGTGGCGGCGGGATAGATCACGCGGCCATCGGCCTCGCGGTCCACCAGATCCAGCTCCTCGCCCATGGTGCGGCCGGTCGCGGTCATGCAGTCCTCATGGATCAGGCCCTGCTTGCGCAACTCACGCATCACCACCGGCACGCCGCCGGCCTCGTACAGGTCCTTGGCCACATATTGTCCGCCGGGTTTCAGGCTGACGAAATAGGGCGTGTCGCGGAAGATATCGCAGACATCGAAGAGGTCGAAGTCGATCCCGGCCTCATGCGCGATGGCGGGCAGGTGCAGGCCGGCATTGGTCGACCCGCCGGTGCAGGCCACGATCCGCGCGGCATTCTCCAGCGATTTGCGGGTGACGATATCGCGGGCGCGGATGTTCTTTTCGATCAGGTTCATGACCGCCACGCCCGAGGCCCGGCCGTATTCGTCCCGGCTTTCATAAGGGGCGGGGGCGCCGGCGCTGTTGGGCAGCGCCAGCCCGATCGCCTCGGACACGCAGGCCATGGTGTTGGCGGTGAACTGCCCGCCGCAGGCGCCCGCGCTGGGGCAGGCGACCCGCTCCAGAATCGCCAGCTCGGCGTCCGAGTAATTCCCGGCCTGATGCTTGCCCAC
>SKHK01000173.1 GCA_007117005.1 Paracoccaceae bacterium | reverse complement strand
GCCCCTCGGCCACCGGCACGGCGGCGGCCGGCGCCGCTGCGGGCCGGGCCGGCGGGGCGTGGCTGGCCAACCCGGTCATCTCTGGCGGCAACATGGCGCGCGTTACCAGCGGGCCGTCATTCATCACCACCACATTGCGCAACACGTTGATAAGCTGGCGCACGTTGCCCGGCCAGGCGAAGCCGCGGAAAAGGCCCTTGGTCTCTTCGTCCAGCCCGGTAAAGCCGCGCTCTTCCTCACGCGCCATCTCGGCCAGAAGCCGCTCGGCGATCTCGATCACATCCTCGCCACGCTCGCGCAGGGGCGGCATGGCGATGGGCACCACATGCAGCCGGTAATACAGATCCTCGCGGAAGCGGCCCAGGCGCACCTCTTCCAGCGGATTGCGGTTGGTGGCGCAGACGATGCGCACATCGACCTTGCGCGGCTTGGTGGCGCCGACCGGGGTGATGGTCGAGGTCTGCAGAAAGCGCAGCAGTTTCGTCTGCAGGTTCAGGTCCATCTCGCAGATTTCGTCCAGAAACAGCGTGCCGCCGCTGGCCGCCGCCGCCGCGCCCTGCTTGTCCGATATCGCCCCGGTGAAAGAGCCGCGTAAATGGCCGAAGACCTCTGATTCCAGCAGATCGACCGGAATGGCACCGCAATTGAGGGCGATGAACGGCCCCTTTGCGCGGGGCGAGGCGCGGTGCACGGCCTCGGCCGCCAGTTCCTTGCCGGTGCCGCTTTCGCCGGTGATGAAGACCGTCGCCATTGACCGCGCCACCGAGCGGAGCTTGGCATAGACCGTCTGCATCGCGGGCGAGGCACCGATGAAGGGCGCCATCTCGCCCGCCGGGGCGACAGGGTTGCGCAGCGCGCCCGCACTGCGGTGGCTGAGCGCCTTTCGCGCATTGTCGACCGCCGCCATCAGGCGCGTCTCGTCGATCGGCTTGACCAAAAATTCATGCGCACCCGCGCGCATCATCTCGACCGCCTTGTTGATCGACCCATTGGCGGTGATAACGATGATCCGCGTATGCGGCCGCGCGGCCAGCATTTCCTGCATCACCTCCAGCCCCGTGCCATCGGGCAGGATCAGGTCCAGCAGCACCAGATCGGGCTTCAGGTCATGAAAGGACGCCAGCCCGTCCGCCGCCGTGCCATGGGCCTGCACCGTGTTGCCATGTCGCTTCAGCACCGAGGCGTAAAGCATCTGCAGCGATGGCGTGTCCTCGATCAGCAGGACCGGGGCGACCGAGGCCGTGGAGGTGGCATCTTTTGTCATGTCGCCCGACGGCTATCGTCAAAGCTGACGAGCTCCTGCTTCAACTGCCCGACCTGCGCGCACATCGCCATGCAAAGCGCCGTGCGCGCGGCCTCCGCCTGCTGCGGCTGTTGCATCAGCGCGGCCATGTCCGCCAGCCGCACGGCACCGATGGTCGCCGCCAGCCCCTTCAGCTCATGCGCCGCGCGCAATTGCGCCGCTGGCTGGCCGTCGGCCAGCACCGCGCCGATGCGCGTCAGGTCATCGAGCATCTGCGCCAGGATCGCCGGCCTGTCTTCCGGTCCGGCAAAGGCCAGCGCGGCCTCAAGCAAGCGGTGGTCGTGCAGAACCGCCTCGTTTCCATCGCCCGATGATACTGATCTTTCCCCGCTGCGGGAGACTTCGGTCTCGGTCATGAACTAACTGAGGTTGTGTCCGATACGCTCTACACGCAATGGATGAACCGGAACGGCGCGGGATACAAGGGCAATGCCACCCATGGCGCACCGGCCTCTGCCTTACCCGACGTCAGAAAGATGCCGTTCCCCCCTTCGGATAGCCGATTCCGCGCAATGCCGCGGCGATTTCGTCCAGGATTGCCGGATCGTCGATCGTGGCGGGCACTTTAGGGACCTCGCCATCGGCGATCTTTGCCATCGTCGCGCGCAGGATCTTGCCCGACCGCGTCTTAGGCAACCGATCCACCACCACCGCCAGCTTGAAGGCCGCAACCGGCCCGATACGCTCGCGCACCAGTGCAACCGCTTCGCGTACCACCTCGGCCGGGTCCCGTATCACACCCTTGTTCAGGCACAGGAAACCCAGCGGCAACTGGCCCTTCAACGCATCGGCCACGCCGATCACGGCGCATTCGCCCACGTCGGGGTGGCTGGCCAGAACCTCTTCCATGCCGCCGGTGGACAGCCTGTGCCCTGCGACGTTGATCACGTCATCGGTGCGCGCCATGATGTAGAGATAGCCATCTTCGTCGATGTAGCCTGCATCCCCTGTCTCGTAATGGCCGGGAAAGGTGGTCAGGTAGGATTTCACGAAACGCTCTTCCGCCTGCCACAGGTTCGGCAGCGTGCCCGGCGGCAGCGGCAACCTGATGGCGATGGCGCCCAGATCGCCCGGCGCGACGGGCTGGCCGCCCTCGTCCAGCACCCGCACGTCATAGCCCGGCATGGGCACCGAGGGGCTGCCGATCTTGACCGGCAGGGCCTCATACCCCTGCGGGTTGCCGCAGATGGGCCAGCCGGTTTCGGTCTGCCACCAGTGATCGACCACCGGCACCTGCAGCTTTTCCTGCGCCCAGATCACGGTATCCGGGTCGGCGCGTTCGCCCGCCAGATAGAGGGCGCGCAGGCTGGAGGTATCGTATTGCGCCACCATCTCGCCCGCCGGATCCTCGCGCTTGATGGCGCGAAAGGCGGTGGGCGCGGTGAAGAAGCTGACCACCCCGTATTCCTGGATGATCCGCCAGAAGGTGCCGGCATCGGGGGTGCCCACCGGCTTGCCCTCGAACACCACGGTGGTGGCGCCGTGCAGGAGCGG
>SKHK01000135.1 GCA_007117005.1 Paracoccaceae bacterium | reverse complement strand
TCAGCCAGGGCAGCAGCAACCACGCTGCCGCGCGCAGGGGTTTGCGGCCATAGGCGACGGTCGCGCCCAGAATGCGGTCGGCAAGCGCGGTGAAGTAGTCGTCCTCGAACAGGTTTGCGCGTTTGAGCCTTTGGCGCCGCGCCTTGCGCTGCAAGCGTTCCTTTTCGATCAGGATGGCGCGCGCGTCCGCGCCATGCCCCATCTCGCGCAGCACCTTGGCGCAGTGCTCATAAGGGTCGGGCCAGAAGTCATGGCTTTGTTTGTTGGGTTTGTGCAGAGCGAGCCATTTCAGGCGGCTTTGCGCGTCGGTGGGAGAACCGCCCAGAAACGCCCCATAGCGACAACGATCAAGCAGCAATTCAGGCGGCCAGCAGGCCGAATCATCGCAGATCGACCCTAAGGAAGCTGCGGTCAGGTCAATGCAACCGCTGGCCTTGGCCCCTGCGCGCCAGAAAAAAGTTCCTGCAACTTTGGCCCCTGTACAATTCAGCGCCCTGCCCTTGGCCTGCAACGTCGCGCCGTCGCAGTCCAGATTACCCCCCAGCCGCGCGCCCAGCAGACGCACTTCGCCTGCAATCGTGGCCCTATCGAAAGAAACGTTGCCCTCGGCCTGCAAGCGATCTGCCGCGATATCGGCTTTCACATGTGACCCGTTCAAAAACAGGTTCTTAATCCTGGCCGAGTAGAGGATGATCGGGTCAGGGATATGGCAGAAGACCAGCGCCAGATCATGTGGCAGGGTGGCCCCTTCCAAATCCAGCCCTTTGGTGAACTCGCTGTTTTCCTCGTCCCCCTCGATATACGCTCCCCAAACCTGCAACCCCGTTTCCGGCAGGCGGCAGGCGTCGCAGCCGCCAAGGGCAAGGTAGCGGATGAAGGTCGCGCGCAGGGTGATGGCGTTGCCGGCGCCAGCGGGGACGCTTTCGGACAGCACAAAATCCTTGCGATTGCCCGTTTTCAGCCAGTCCACCAGCCGCTTCTAAGCAGGCCGCAACGGTTCGAAATCCGCAAACGTTTTCACGGCCCGCCCCCCAGCCGCGCCATCAGCCGCAGCGCGTGGCTGGCATCGCGCGCCGTGGCGGGCATCACCGGGTCATAGGCGGCGCGGATCAGCGCGGCCAGATCCGGGCGCAGGATCGCCACGCCCTGCGCACCGACCAGCGGCGCGTTGCCGACAAAGGCGGTGTCGGACCACAAAAGCACCGTCTGCACCGCCTGCAACAGCGCCAGATCGGCCGCCGGCACCGCGCTCATCGCCTCGTCCATCCGCACGAAGACCACCGCCGCGCGGATCGCGCCATCGGCCTCGAACCGGAAGACGCGATACTGGTTCGCGCCCTCGTCCTGCAGCCGCGCCACCAGCGGGTCCAGCCCCGACACCAGCCGGTCCAGATCCGGCACCGCCAGCAACTCGTCCCAGTCGCGGAAGAAGAACATCAGCAGGTTGGCGCCCTGCTCGGGGTCGGTCTCGGCCATCTTGTGCCCGGCCAGCGTCACCACCGCCTCGATCGCACCCTTGATGGTGGCCAGCGTCTCGTCCTCGACGCCAAAGACCACCGGCACGATGGGCCGGCCCCAGCGGGCGAACAGGTACTGCCCGTCCGAGCGGGTGAAGAGGGCGGCAACGGTCCGGGGGGTCATGTCGCTCATGCGGGTATCCTTAAAGGCTGGCCGGTATTCTGGGATAGTACAGCGCCATCGTCACCCCCCGCGCGGCGTTCATCACCATCAGCGCGGCCCACAGCCCGTGGTTGCCCCAGTCCCACAGCGCCAGCACCGCCAGCGCGTAAAGGGCGACCGAGGCGGCCATGGCCTTGAGCATCTCGCGCGTGCGGGTGGCGCCGATGAAGATGCCGTCCAGCATCCAGGACGCGATGCCGATCACCGGCGCGGCGATGACCCAGGGCAGGACGGCCATGGCGGCGGCACGCACATCCGGCGCGGTGGTCATGAAATCGATGGCCGGCGGGCCGAATGCCGCAAAGCCAAGGGCCAGCGCCACGGCCCCCGCCACGCCCCATAGGGAACTGAGCCGCACCGCGCGCGTGAGCGCCGCGCGCCGGCGCGCCCCCACCGCCTGGCCGACCAGTGTTTCGGCGGCAAAGGCGAACCCGTCCAGCAGATAGGCCATGACGGTCAGGAACTGCATCAGGATCTGGTTGGCGGCCAGCACATCGTCGCCCCGCCCGGCGGCGATGAACAGGAAGCTGGTGAAACCGGCCTGCAACAGCACCGAGCGCAGCATGATGTCGCTGTTGACCGAAGCCATGCGCCGCAGGCGTGCCGCGTCGAACACCCGGGCGGCGGTGGCGACGAACGCCCCCCGGCACAGCCACAGGCCCAGCGCCAGCCCGCCGTATTCGGCAATCAGCGAGGCCACGGCCACTCCCCGCACGCCCCAGCCCAGGCCCAGCACGAACCAGACATTCAGCGCGATGTTCAGCCCGCCGATGACCAGTTGCAGCGCCAGCACGGCGCGCGTGCGCTCGATGGCGATCAGCCAGCCGGTGATGGCATAACCGGCGATGGTGGCGGGGGCGCCCCAGATGCGGATGTCCAGATAGGCGCGGGTCAGATCCTCGACCGCCTCGCTGGCCGGGGCCAGGCGAAAGGCGCCCCAGATCAGCGGCATCTGCAAGGCGATCAGCACCGCCCCGGCGGCCGCGGCGATCAGCAGGCCACGCTTGAGCACCGCGCCCGCCTCGCCCAGGTCGCCGGCGCCGAAGGCCTGCGCGGCCAGCCCGGTGGTGCCCATGCGCAGAAAGCCGAAGATCCAGTAGACCGAGGCCAGGATCACCGCGCCCAGCCCCACGGCGCCGATCGGCGCGGCCTGGCCCAACTGCCCCACGACGGCGGTATCGGCCAGCCCGATCAGCGGCACCGACAGATTGGCCAGCACGATGGGCAGCGCGATGCGCAGCACGCGGGCATGGGTCAGGGGGGCGTCGGCGAGGCTGGCATCAACCGGTGCGGCGGGTGGGCTCATGCTGTTTTCGGCGCTTGGGTCAGGCCAGCACGGGCAGAATTCAAGGATGGTCTCCTGCGCCGACCAGGCGGATTGCGTATCATTCCGGCCTGGCGCGCGCCGGGATCAGGAAATGCCCGGTCGCCTGCGCAAAGATGCGGCTGCGGTTATCCTGCCAGGCCTCGACATGCACCGAGGCATAGCGCCGGCCGGAGCGGTTGACGCGCGCCCGTGCATAGGCATCGCGCGGCAGGCCGGAGCGCAGGTAATCGACGGTGAAATCGATCGTCTTTGGCAGGCGCGGCAGGTGGTCGGCATCAAGCACGCGCGGGTCCAGCGTGCCGGTCTCCATCTCTTCCCACAGTATCGACCAGCTCAGCTCGATGATCGCCGTCACCTCCAGAAAGGCCGAGGTCACCCCGCCATGCAGCGCCGGCAGGAACGGGTTGCCGATCAGCTTTTCGTCAAAGGGCAGCAGTGCGGTCAATTCATCGCCGCGCCGGTCGAAACGGATGCCCAGGAAATGCGCATAGGGAATGCTGCCCGCCAGCACCCGCAGCGCCTTGTCGCGGCGTTCCTTGATCACCTGCACGGGTTCCGGTGTGGTCCGTTTCATGCCGCCCCCCCTGCATCCGGCGCCGCCGCCTCGTCTGCCAGTGCGCGCTGCTTGCCCGCCGCCTTGCCGCCATCCATGGTAAAGGCCGCCGTAACCGTCGCCACCGGCAGCCCGTCATCGCGGGCGCTTTCCTCGTCATGGGCGGTGGCGCGCACGAAAGCCACCGAACGCGTGGCATGGTAGCATTCGGCGCGCGCGATGATCCGCTGCCCGGCTCTGGCCGCGCGCATGTAGTCGATGCGCAGATCCAGCGTCGCCGTGCCCCGTGCCCCGGGATAGGACAGGACCGCCGCCCCGCAGCAGGTATCCATCAGCGCCGAGACCACACCGCCAGAGATGACCCCCGTGGACGGGTCACCCACGAAGCGCGCGTCATAGGGCATCGAGATCACGGCGCGCCCCTCGCCGATTTCCTCCAGCACCATGCCCAGGGCGCGGGCATGGGGAACTGCGTCTATGAACCGCTGGGCGACGTCTTTGTCGGTCATCGCGCTGTCTCCGTTCTGGCGGGGCTGCGTTCAGTCATGCAACGCCGCCCCGGCGCGTGCAACCGGCAAGGCATCGCAGGCGGCGGTGACACGGCCGCGGCGCGGTGCCGTGACGTGGCGTCCGCCCGGCTGACGACAGCGGCGGGCGGTGTTGCGATACATCGCCCGGCTGCTAGGGTTTGGTCCTTCCCACATGACAGGAGCGCCGCGATGACCCTGCCCACCACCACCAAGGCCCTGACCCTGCGCGAGGGCGGCTATGCCGCCGGGCCCATGGCCGCGGTGCCCGAAAGCATGGGCGCGCATGTCCAGCTGGGCGACATGCCTCTGCCCGCGCTGAAACCGGGCCAGGTGCTGATCCAGGTCATCATGGCGCCGGTCAACCCGTCGGACCTGTTCTTCGTGCAGGGCAGCTATGGCCAGCCGCGCGTGCAGGGCAACGCTGCCGGATTCGAGGGCGTGGGCCGGGTGCTGGCCTCTGGCGGGGGCAAGACGGCGGACGCGCTGATCGGCGCGCGGGTGGCCTTTCTGGGCACCGTCACCGGCACCTGGGCCGCGCATGCGGTCAGCGATGCCGCGCTGTGCATCCCCCTGCGCGATGATCTGCGCGACGCCGATGGCGCGGCGCTGATCGTCAACCCGCTGACCGCCGTGGCGCTGCTGGAACGGGTGCGCGAAGCCGGCAGCGATGCCTTCATCCTGAACGCCGCCGGCTCGCAACTGGGGCGTCTGATCCTCGGTCTGGCGCGTGATCAGGGGCTTAAGGCGCTGGCGGTGATTCGCCGCGACCGTGACGCGCAGGCCCTGCGCGATCTGGGCGCGGGCGAGGTGCTGGTCTCCTCCGCCCCCGATTTCACCGCGCAGGCCGGCGCGGCGATCAAGGCGCACAAGCCGCGCGTGCTGCTGGATGCCGTGGGCGATCAGGTCACCGCGGATCTGTTCTTTGCCATGCCGTCGGGCGCGCAATGGGTGATCTATGGCAAGATGAGCGACGAGGCGCCAAAGCTGGACCAGCTGGGGCAGCTCATTTTCATGAACAAGCGGGCCGAGGGATTCTGGTTGTCGCGCTGGCTGCCCGCCGCCCCGCCGGACCGGCGTCAGGCGGTGATCGAGGATGTGCAGGCGCGTTTCGCCTCCGGCAAGTGGGAAACCCGCGTGGCGGCAACCCTGACGCTGGAACAGGCGGTCGACGGTATCCTGCCCGCCATGGCCGACAGCGCCGGCAAGGTGATGCTGACGCCGTGATCCTGCGGCGCGGGCGTCCATGCCGCAGGCGGTGGCATGGCAGGCACGGGCTTTCCCTTGGCGGTGCCATGCGCTAAGGCGTGCGCCGATCAGACCGGAGATCCCGCCATGCCCAACCCCGCAAAGCCCACCGCCTGTCTTGTCCTTGCCGATGGCACCATCCTTTACGGCAAGGGGTTCGGGGCCACCGGCACGGCGGTGGCGGAACTGGTCTTCAACACGGCGATGACCGGTTATCAGGAAATCATGACCGACCCGTCCTATGCCGGGCAGGTGGTGACCTTCACCTTTCCGCATATCGGCAATACCGGCGTCACGCCCGAGGATGACGAGACCGCGGACCCCGTCGCCGCCGGCATGGTGGTGAAATGGGACCCCACAGAGCCGTCGAACTGGCGCGCAACAGGGCAGTTGACCGATTGGCTGGAAAAGCGCGGGCGCATCGGCATCGGCGGCGTGGACACGCGGCGGCTGACCCGCGCCATCCGCCAGCAGGGCGCGCCGCATGTGGCGCTGGCCCATGACCCCGAGGGGCGCTTCGACATCGAGGCGCTGCTGGCGCAGGCGCGCGCCTGGCAGGGGCTGGAAGGCCAGGATCTGGCGCGCGAGGTGACCTGCGCGCAAAGCTATCGCTGGGACCAGATGCGCTGGGCCTGGCCGCAGGGCTATGCCCCGCAGACCGACCCGCAGCACCGTGTGGTGGCCATCGATTACGGCGCCAAGCGCAACATCCTGCGCTGCCTGGCCAGCGCGGGATGCGATGTGACCGTGTTGCCCGCCACCGCCACGGCCGAGGATGTGCTGGCGCTGAACCCCGACGGGGTGTTCCTGTCCAACGGGCCGGGCGATCCGGCGGCGACGGGGGCCTATGCCGTGCCGATGATCAAGGAGGTGCTGGCGCAGGATTTGCCGGTCTTCGGTATCTGCCTGGGCCATCAGATGCTGGCGCTGGCACTGGGCGCGCGCACCGTAAAGATGAACCACGGCCATCACGGCGCCAACCACCCGGTAAAGGACCTGGAGACGGGCAAGGTGGAAATCACCTCGATGAACCATGGCTTCACGGTCGACAGCCAGACCCTGCCCGAGGGCGTGCTGGAGACGCATGTCAGCCTTTTCGACGGCTCGAATTGCGGCATCCGCCTGGCCGACCGGCCGGTCTGGTCGGTCCAGTACCACCCCGAGGCCAGCCCCGGCCCGCAGGACAGCTATTACCTGTTCGAACGCTTCGCCCGGGCCATGGCCGACCGAAAGGGCGCCGTCAGCGCCTGACGCGGCCTGCGCAGGCACTGAAACAGGCCAATCCCGGGGCGCGCGAACCGCGCTCGTTAACCTCGCCTTAACACTGATTCATGTTTGATGAACGGGTGTGATGCGGCGCTCTTTCGCCGTGCGGCGGGGGGTGTCCATGACAGCGCGCAGCGTTGCGGCCAGATCGGTTGATCCGTTCGATGCGCAGGTCTTGCCGGACAGCGCTGTGACGCCGGCACGGCAGGCGATAACCGCAGGGCAGGACGGCCCGCCCGCGCGGGCGGGCGATCCGAACGCGGCACCGGGCGCAGGCGACGCCGGGGTTTCGGGGGGGCGGCAAAGCGCGCCCGCCTCTGCCAGCGTCTCTGAACACATCTCTGAAAACGCCTCTGACGATACCGCAGACACGCGCGCGCGCGTCAGCAGGCGGCGGCCGCTGGGCATGGTGATGCTGGAACAGGGCAGCCTGGACGCCGCAACGCTGGTGCGCGCCCTCGTCATCCAGACCCGTCACCGCGCACCGCTCGGCGCCATTCTGCAGACCCATGACCTGGCCGATGAACACGCCGTGATGCGGGCCCTGGCCGCGCAGCATGACACCGCCGTCCTTGACCCTTCGCTGGGCCCGCCGGACCCGCGCCTGATCGACACGCTTGGACCCACGCGCTGGCTTCAACTGCACTGCCTCCCCTGGAAGCGCGCCGGCGGGGTCACAGTCCTGGCCAGCGCCGACCCCGACCGCGCGCTGCGGAACATGGCGGAGATCACCGCCGCCCTGGGGCCGGTCTCGCTGGTCGTCGCGCCGCTGGGCCTGTTGCACCGCACGGTCGCCGAAAGCCGGCGCACAACACTGCAACTGCTGGCCGAAACCTGCGTCGCAGAGGCGGAAAGCTGCCGCAGATGGGACAGCCGCCGCTTCAGCATCCGGCTGGGCGTGGCGCTGGGGTTGGGGGTGCTGGGCGCCCTGCTGGCCCCGCAACTGGCCTTCATCATCATCCTGGGCGTCGTCCTGACCGCGCTGGCCGCAGGCTCTGCGCTGAAACTGGCCGCCGCTGTCAGTCAACTCCTGGCCCGGCGGCGCCCGCCCGCACCGGCCTTGGCCGGTGAGGCAGCCAACGCGGCGGGCAAGACCGCACGCACCCCCCCGGCCAAACCGATCGTGACCATCATGGTCCC
This sequence comes from Paracoccaceae bacterium, assembly GCA_007117005.1. Lineage (GTDB taxonomy): Bacteria > Pseudomonadota > Alphaproteobacteria > Rhodobacterales > Rhodobacteraceae > Pararhodobacter. The sequence goes on along the minus strand of SKHK01000135.1, from coordinate 2,818 downwards.
GCTGCACAACGAACCCGCCATCGCCCGGCGTCTTGTCCGCCGGCTGCAGGCGCTGACCTATCCGCGTGAACTGCTCGATGTGCTGATCGTGGTCGAGGAAGACGACATGGTCACGCGCCGGGCGCTGCAGGGATGTCGCCTGCCACGCTGGATCCGGGTCATCTCCGTGCCCGAATCAACGTTGAAGACAAAGCCGCGGGCGCTGAATTTCGCCCTGAACTTCGCGCTGGGCGATATCATCGGCGTCTATGACGCCGAGGACGCGCCGGCCCATGACCAGTTGCACCGGGTCGTCGACACCTTTGCCGCACAGGGCGACGACCTGGCCTGCGTGCAGGGGGTACTGGACTATTACAACCCCCGCACCAACTGGCTGTCGCGCTGTTTCACCATCGAATACGCCGCCTGGTTCCGCGTCATGCTGCCCGGGATGGAACGCCTCGGCCTGGCCGTTCCGCTGGGCGGCACCACGCTTTTCTTTCGGCGCAAGGTGCTGGAGGAACTGGGCGGCTGGGACGCTCATAACGTGACCGAGGACGCCGATCTGGGCATCCGCCTGGCCCGCCACGGCTATCGCACCACATTGATCGACAGCGTGACCCTGGAAGAGGCGAATTGCCGCCTCTGGCCCTGGATCAAGCAGCGCTCGCGCTGGCTCAAGGGCTATGCGATGACCTATGTGGTGCATATGCGCGAGCCACGCCTGCTGTGGCGGCAACTGGGCTGGTGGCGTTTTCTGGGCTTTCAGGTCCTGTTTCTGGGCACGCTGATCCAGTTTCTGCTGGCGCCCATCTTGTGGAGCTTCTGGCTGATGCTGCTGGGTCTGGGCCATCCGCTGGCATCCAGCATGCCGCTGGCCGGGGCGGTGGCGCTGGCCACGCTGTTCCTGTGCGCCGAGATCATCAACCTCGCCATCAACATGGCTGCCCTCTCGGCGCGCAATCATCGCGGCCTGCGCCCGTGGGCGTTGAGCCTGCATCTGTATTTCCCGCTGGCCGCCGTCGCCGCCTGGAAAGGGCTGTGGGAAATGGTGGTCAGCCCCTATTACTGGGACAAGACCGCGCATGGCGTCCATGACACCCAGGCCCAGCCGGCGCTGACCGCGGCCTGACGCGGCTGCCCCGATTGCCGGGTACCGGCCCGGCGACGTGACGCCCCGTCATTCGCCCTGGCGCATCACGTCGCCGGCTTCCAGTTTCAGCCGGGTCTCGAAGGCCAGCGAGATATGCGCCTGCAGCGCCTTTTCCGCGGCATCTCCGTCGCCGCAGGCAATCGCCTCGACAATCGCGGCATGTTCTTCCAGCGCGGCGCTGCCCCGCCCCTCGGCCTCCAGCGAGGTAGTGGCCAGAAGCGCCATGCTGCGATGCACCATGTCCAGTTGCTGCACCAGGAACCGGTTGTGCGAGGCCAGGTGCAGCTGCTTGTGAAACCGCTTGTTGGCCCGCGACAGGGCGCGCGGATCGTCGATCAGCGCGCGGTCCGTCGCTACCATGTCACGCAGCACGCGCACCTCTTCGACGGTCGCATGCCTTGCCGCCAGACGCGCGGCCAGCCCCTCCAGTTCGGCACGCACCACGTAAAGTTCGGCCAACTGGTTATGGTCCAGCGAGGCCACGATCAGCGACCGCCCGTCGCGCGTCAGCAGGGATTGCGTTTCCAGCCGCTGCAGCGCCTCGCGCACCGGGGTGCGGGACACGCCGAAACGTTCGGCCAGTTCCGATTCGACCAGCCGGTCGCCGGGCCGGTAGACGCCTTCGTCGATCGCGGCCAGGATCAGCGAATAGGCATCGGATTGGGCGGGGCGTTGATCGGTCATGGCACTATCCATGGCGACGACGCTAGCCCGATCCCACCGCCCGGAAAAGGCCTATTCGCTCCAGCGCGCGCCCTCGGCAATGCGCGGCGCCCCTTGAGCCGGCATTCCGATCGGCCTAGACCGCTTTCATGGTCGCCGAAGCCTTTTCTCATGTCCGCACCTGGGTCTTTGACCTGGACAACACGCTCTACCCGCCCGCCAGCCGCCTGTTCGACCAGATCCATGCGCGGATGTCGTCCTATGTGCAGCGCAGCTTGCAGCTTGCCCCGGCCGAGGCAGACGCGCTGCGCGCCCGCTACTGGCGCGAATACGGTACCACGCTGGCCGGGCTGATGGCCTGTCACGGCATCGACGCCGAGGCGTTCCTGGTCGAGGTGCATGACATCGATTTCTCGGTCCTGCGCCCGGACCCGGTGCTGCGCGCGCGCATCGAGGCCCTGCCCGGCCGGCGTATCGTCTATACCAACGGCTCGGCCCCCTATGCCCGAAAGGTGACGGCGGCGCTGGGGCTGGAGGGGCTGTTCGACGCGACCTATGGCATCGAGAACGCGGGCTACCACCCCAAACCGCGGGCAGAGGCCTTTGCAACGGTCTTTGCCGCCGACGGTCTGGACGCAGCCCGCGCCGCGATGTTCGAGGATGACGCCCGCAACCTGCAGGTCCCCCATGCGCTGGGCATGCGCACCGTGCATGTGGCACCCACCCCCCTGCCCGCCGCCGAGGCCGCGCATATCCACCACCACACCGACGATCTGAGCGCGTTCCTGGCCAGGCTTTGACCCGCCGTCAGGGAACCGGCGCCCCGGGCTGCGGCATGGCGCCGCAGTGCGGCAAGGCACCCGATGGCGGGGCCGGGCGGAAAACGCATATCGCGGATGCAGGTTAATGGAGAGACATCATGCCGTTCGATGCGCGTTCGACCCAATCGGAAACCCGCCCCCTTCGGCGGCGCGGCAAAATCCGGCAGCCTCTTGCCTGGCGCGTGCCGGTTCTGGGGCCGAT
>SKHK01000145.1 GCA_007117005.1 Paracoccaceae bacterium | reverse complement strand
GGGACGGCCCCGTTCCCGCGGGGGGGCAGGTCCTCAGCGCGCCGTGTCATCGCGCTCATAGGCCTCGATGATGCGGGCCACCAGCGGGTGGCGGACCACATCGGCGGCGGTGAAATAGGAAAAGCCCACCCCGTCGATCCCCTTCAGGATCCGCTCGGCCGCGACCAGCCCGCTGGGCTGTCCGCGCGGCAGATCGACCTGGCTGCGATCCCCCGTCACCACCATGCGCGAGCCCTCGCCCAGCCGGGTCAGGAACATTTTCATCTGCATCTCGGTGGCGTTCTGCGCCTCGTCCAGCACCACGAAGGCATTGGCCAGCGTGCGCCCGCGCATGAAGGCCAGGGGCGCGATCTCGATGCGCTTTTCCTCCATCAGCCGCGCCAACTGCCGGCCCGGGATCGAATCGTTCAGCGCATCGTAAAGCGGCTGCATGTAGGGGTCGATCTTTTCCTTCATGTCGCCGGGCAGAAAGCCCAGCCGCTCGCCGGCCTCGACCGCGGGGCGCGACAGCACGATCCGGTCGACCTGCCCCTCGGCCAGCATGTTCACGGCCACGGCCACCGCCAGATAGGTCTTGCCCGTGCCGGCGGGGCCGATACCGAAATTCAGCGCGTTCTCGAACAAAGCCCGCGTGTAGGCCTGCTGCGCGGCGGTGCGCGGCACCACGGGCTTCTTGCGGGTGCGGATCTCGATCTGCCCGGTGCGGAACATCTCCAGCTGCTCGCCACCCCGGCCCGCACTTCCGGACGCACCCCCGCCTGCACCGTCGCCCGCCGTGCCGGCCTGCGCAGCGCCCAGCCGCAGCGCACCGTCGACATCGCCGGGTTCCAGCCCGCGCCCGTCCGCCAGACGCGCATAAAGCGCCGACAGAACCGCCAGCGCCTGCTCGCGCGCCGCGGATTCGCCCATCACGTGCAGTTCATTGCCGCGGCGGACAATCTGCACCGACAGCGCCGCCTCTATGCGCGCCAGATGCGCATCATGCGCGCCGCATAGATCGATAAGCAATCGGTTGTCGGGGAAATCGACACGGCTGATCAGCGTGTCATCGCTGGCGGGTGCGGTGTTCAGCGTTCCTATGCCCAAGCAGGCCTCCCAACCCATCGTGCCGCGGGCACCTCGCCCGGCACGACCCCATGGTGCCAAGCGCAGGACCCGCTGGCAAGCGCCTTGGTACGGATTTCACACGGCCGTCACATGATTTGCCCGCTTTGAGGGCAGCAGCCCGCAAGGTCTTGTGCGCGACCGGGCCTGGACAGCCTGCCGCGCAGGTCTGCGCGCAAACCCTGCACCCCCTTCGCCACAGCCGAAAAAAAGAGCGCTTACAGGCCTCTGGTGCCGCCGCCGTGCTTTGCCGGTGGCGGCGCAGGCGCTATGAAAGGGTCATGGATATCATCATCATCACCGCCACGGTTGCCAGCCTCTTTGCCCTGATCGGCCTGGCCGAGCCGGTGGCCGAGCGCCTGCGCCTGCCGGCCACGGTGATTCTGGCCATCTTCGGTATCGCGCTGGGCACCGCGGCGGCGTTTTTGCTGCATAGCGAGATGACAAATGCCCTCGACGGGCTGGCCCGCGCCATCGTCAACCTGCCGATCCGGTCGAACCTGTTTCTCTACGTCTTCCTGCCCATGCTGATCTTCGCCGTGGCACTGACCATAGACCTGCGCCGCATGCTGGATGACTGGGTGCCGATCCTGGTGCTGGCGGTGGTGGCGGTGGTGGTGTCCACCCTGGCGGTGGGCTTTGCCCTGCACGCGATCCAGCCGGCGCTGGGCCTGTCGCTGATGGCCTGCCTGATGGTCGGGGCGATCGTGTCAACAACCGACCCCTCGGCCGTGGTGGGCATCTTCCGCGCCACCCCGGCGCCGCAACGCCTGGCGCGGATCGTCGAGGGGGAGAGCCTGCTCAACGATGCCGCCGCCATCGCGCTGTTCAGCCTGTTCTTCGCCTATGTCGCCTTCGGCATCCCCAACCCCACCCCGATGGAGGCGGTTCTGCGCTTTCCCTGGCTGATCCTGGGCGGTGCGGGTGTGGGCTGGCTGGCGGCAAGGCTGGTCATGGCCGGGCTGGTGCGGCTGGGCGAGCATCCGCTGGGCCAGGTGTCGATCACCGTGGCGCTGCCCTTCCTGGTCTTCATCCTGGCCGAGACGGTGCTGGGTGCCTCGGGTGTGGTGGCGGTGGTGGCGGCGGGGCTGACGCTGAACTTTCTGGCGCCGGGCAAGCTGTCGCCGCCGGCGGTGACAAAACTGCGCGATACCTGGGACCTGCTGGGCTATTGGGCGGGGGGGCTGATCTTCGTGCTGGCCGCGCTGCTGATCCCGCAGTTGCTGGCCGATGTGCGGCCCTTCGATCTGGTGATGGTCGGTGTGACCGTGCTGGCGGCGCTGGCGGCGCGCGCGGTCATCCTGTTCGGCCTTCTGCCGCTGATGGCGTGGCTGCGCCTGTCGCCGCGGGTAGAGCCGCGCTATCGCAGCGCCATCCTGTGGGGCGGTTTGCGCGGGGCGGTCACGCTGGCGCTGGCGCTGGCGGTCACCGAAAGCGTGCGCATTCCCACCGATATCAAGCGCCAGGTCGGCATCATCGCCACGGGGCTGACGCTGTTCACGCTGATCGTGCAGGGCACCACGCTGCGTATGGTGATCTCCTGGCTGGGGCTGGACCGGCTGGCGCCGCTGGACCGGGCGCTTTCGGCGCAGGTGGTGGCGGTGGCGCTGCAATCCGTGCGCGAGACCGTATCGGAAACCGCCCGCGATCTGGGCCTGGCGCGCGAGACGGTACGCGATGAGGCCAAGCGCTTTGCCGAACGTGTGGACCGGGCGGTGGACCGCGCCGAGGAAGCCGCCGAGATACCGGACCGCGACCGCATCACCCTGGGTCTGGTGGCGCTGGCCGGGCGCGAGCGTGACCTGATCCTGGAGCAGTTCCGCGAGCGCATCCTGCCGCCACGGCTGGCCAACCGCATGCTGGCCGATGCCGACCGGCTGATCGAGGCCACGCGCTCGGGCGGGCGGCTGGCCTATCTGCACACCGCGCGCACCCGCCTGCGCGCCACCCGCGGCCAGTGGTTCGAGGAATTCCTGCACAACCGCCTGGGGCTGTCCGGCCCGCTGGGCAACCACACCGCCGAACGCTTTGAGCGGCTGGTGACGCTGCGCGATGTGCTGCGCGACCTGCACGGTTTCATCGACACCCGCATCCGCCGCATCCATGGCAAGCGCGTCGCCGATCTGCTGCATGACGTGCTGGAGCGCCGGGTCGAGGAGACCGACAAGGCGCTGGACGGGCTGAAGCTGCAATTTCCCGGCTATGCCGAGCAACTGGAACGCCGCCTGATCCGCCAGATCGTGCTGGCGCAGGAGGAGCGCGAATATGCCGCGCTGGTCGAGGACGGGTTGATCGGCCCGGAACTGCGCAGCGCGCTGATGGCCGATATCGCTGCACGCCGGCAGGCGCTGGCCACGCGCCCGCCGCTGGACCTGGCGTTGCAAAAGGCCGAGCTGGTGGGCCAGTTTCCGCTTTTCGCCGATATGGACGATGCGGGGCGCCGGGCGCTGGCGCGCCGGCTGCGCACCGTCTATGCCCGGCCGGGCGAGGTGCTGATGCGGCGGGGCGAGATGCCGCGGCGGGTGTGGTTCATCGCCTCAGGCGCGGTCGAGGTCGACCGGCGCAACCACAAGCAGCGGCTGGGCCGGGGCGAGATGTTCGGCCATCTGGCGCTGTTGAAACGCGCGCCGCGGCAGGGGCAGGTGGTGGCGCTGACCCATTGCACGCTGCTGGCGCTGGAAGAGTCGCGCTTCCTGCGGCTGCTGTCGCGCAACGATGCGCTGCGCCAGGAAGTCATCGACAGCGCCGGGCGCCGCGGCATGCCGCTGGACCTGGACGCCCTGCCGGACCCGGCTGCGGCGCAATAGGCCTATCGCCCGAGGCACGCCGCCCGGAAGTGCCTAGCGGTTCCGCGCCTCTCTCAGGGCGAAGGCAAAGGGTCATGACGGGTCGCGTGAATGCGGATGAACGCGGCACACCCCGGCGCCCGGGCCATGTCCTGCTGTGACAGGCCCGCGAAAAAGGGCCCGACACCATGTGCCGGGCCCGATCCGCCAAGGCATGTTTGCCCGCTGGGGGGGGGGGCGGGTCAGCCCTCGAGCATATCCATGATGCGGGCGGTCAGTTCCGGGTCCGCCTGCGCCTGCTGCAGGATCGACACGTAATCGTCCAGCGTCATGCCCGGGGTTTCCTCGATGGCGGCGGCCATGGCCTCGTTGGCCTCGGCGATCACGGCTTCACGCTCTTCCTCGGTCTCGACCTCGCCGAGGGTGGCGGTGTATTGCTGTTCCAGCGTGTCCACGGCCCGCAGCGCGGTCACAAAGGCCTCCAGCCGCTCGTCATTGATGGTCACGGGGGCGGTGGGCTCTTCGGCCATCGCCGGGCCGGCCAGCGGCGCGCCCAGCGCCAGCATCGCTGCGGTCAGAGCGGGGGCGACGGTGCGGGTCAGTGTCGTGCGGAATGTCATTTCTGCTCCTTGGGTTTCCATCCCCTGACGCAGGCATGCGCGCCGGGTTGACCCATATCTGTGGGGTCCGGCGCCGGGCTGCAAGCAGATAAGGCGGCTGGCCGCTAGGCGGGGGCTTGCCGACTGGCGGGGAAAGGCGTTGACATGCGCGCCATCCGGTTTGGCGCGCACAGCCCCCGGTGTGAAAGCTCTTGCCACCAAAGCTCTTGCCATTGTGGCATGAGGACGGCGCCTGCCCGGATGTCCGAACGCACGAAGCCCGCCTGAAACAGGCGGGCTTGCGGTCTGTCTTGCGGTCTGTACCGAAGCCTGGGCCGGGCGGGCGCCAGGGCGCGGCCGGGCATCGCGGCGGGATTGGCGCATGGCGCGTTGCTTTGCCCATACGCCACCCGCTCTGCCCCCGGTGTTGCACCATGCCGGACCGCGCGGGGCCGGCATGCGCTTCCGGGCGACAGGCGGTAGAACGTGTCGCGTTCATCCGTATTCACGCGACCCGTTCTACCCCTTTGATTTCGCATGTCGAAAAGCCCGGAACCGGAATCCACTTCCGAGCGGCATGCTCTAATGCGCCATCGGCGCGCCCTTGTCGCCGGATTTCTCGGCCAGGCGGGCGGCGGCGGCGGCTTCCTCGGCGGCTTCGTCCCAGTCGATGGCCTGCGGCGCCGAGACCAGCGCGTGACGGATCACGTCGCGGACATTGGCCACCGGGATGATCTCCAGCCCCTCTTTCACGTTGTCGGGGATTTCCGGCAGGTCCTTGGCGTTCTCTTCCGGGATCAGCACGGTCTTGATGCCACCGCGCAGCGCGGCCAGCAGCTTTTCCTTCAGCCCGCCGATCTGCAGCACATTGCCGCGCAGCGTCACCTCGCCGGTCATGGCGATATCCTTGCGCACCGGGATACCGGTCATCACCGACACGATAGAGGTCACCATCGCCACCCCGGCCGAGGGGCCGTCCTTTGGCGTCGCCCCCTCCGGCACATGAACATGGATGTCCAGCGTATCGAAGCGCGGTGGCTTCACCCCGATCTGCGGCGCGATGGAGCGCACGAAGGAACTGGCCGCGTCGATCGATTCCTTCATCACGTCGCCCAGCTTGCCGGTGGTCTTCATTCGGCCCTTGCCCGGCAGTTTCAGCGCCTCGATCTGCAACAGATCGCCGCCGACGCTGGTCCAGGCCAGACCAGTCACCACGCCAACCTGATCCTCCTTCTCGGCCAGGCCGACGCGGTAGCGCGGCACGCCCAGGAAATCGGCCAGGTTGTCCGGGCTGACCGTGACCGATTTCTCGCCGTCCTTCAGGATCCGCGTCACCGCCTTGCGCGCCAGTTTCGACAACTCGCGTTCCAGGTTCCGCACCCCGGCCTCGCGCGTGTAGGTGCGGATGGTGTCCACCAGCGCGGCATCGTCCAGCGTGAACTCACCCTTGCGCAGGCCGTGGTTCTTGATCGTCTTCGGCAGCAGATGCCGGCGCGCGATTTCGGCCTTCTCGTCCTCGGTATAGCCGGACAGCGGAATGATCTCCATCCGGTCCAGCAGTGGGCCGGGCATGTTGTAGCTGTTGGCGGTGGTCACGAACATCACGTTCGACAGGTCGTATTCGACCTCCAGATAGTGATCGGCAAAGGTGTTGTTCTGTTCGGGGTCCAGCACCTCCAACAGGGCCGAGGACGGATCGCCCCGGAAATCCTGCCCCAGCTTGTCGATCTCGTCCAGCAGGATCAGCGGGTTGGAGGTCTTTGCCTTTTTCATCGCCTGGATGATCTTGCCCGGCATCGAGCCGATATAGGTGCGCCGGTGGCCCCTGATCTCGCTCTCGTCGCGCACCCCGCCCAGGCTGATGCGGATGAACTCGCGCCCCGTGGCACGCGCCATCGACCGGCCCAGGCTGGTCTTGCCCACACCCGGCGGGCCGACAAGGCACAGGATCGGCCCGCGCAACTTGGCCGAGCGCGCCTGCACGGCCAGATATTCGACGATGCGTTCCTTGACCTTTTCCAGGCTGTAATGATCGGCATCCAGCACCGCCTGGGCGCGGGGCAGGTCCTTCTTCACCCGGCTCTTCGTGTTCCAGGGAATGCCCAGCAGCCAGTCCAGATAGTTGCGCACCACCGTGGCCTCGGCCGACATGGGCGACATGGATTTCAGCTTCTTCAGCTCGGCCTCGGCCTTTTCGCGGGCTTCCTTGCTGAGCTTCGTCTCCTTGATGCGCGCTTCCAGCTCGCCCAGCTCGTTCTGGCCGTCCTCGCCCTCGCCCAGTTCCTTCTGAATGGCCTTCATCTGCTCGTTCAGATAGTATTCGCGCTGGGTGCGCTCCATCTGGCTTTTCACGCGGGACTTGATCTTGCGCTCCACCTGCAGGACCGAGATCTCGCTCTGCATCAGGCCAAAGATCGCCTCCAGCCGCTCGGCCACGTCCAGCGTTTCCAGCAGCTCCTGCTTCTTCGGCACCTCGACGCCCAGATGCCCGGCGGCCAGATCGGCCAGCCGCGCGGGGTCCTCGCTCTCGGCGATGGCGCTCAGCGCTTCCTCGGGAATGTTGCGCTTGATCTTGGCGTAGCGTTCGAAGTCATCGGCGACCGACCGGGTCAGCGCGGTCACGGCGTCGGCGTCGCCGGGCTGGTCGGTCAGCGGGATGATCTCGGCCTCGAAATGCTCGTCATTGTCCAGAAAACGCTCCAGCCGCACCCGCTCGCGCCCCTCGACCAGCACCTTGACGGTGCCATCGGGCAGTTTCAGCAGTTGCAGCACATTGGCCAGCACGCCGACGCGGTACATCCCCTCGGTGCCGGGGTCCTCGGCGGCATGGTCGATCTGCGTGACCAGCAGGATCGGCCGGTCATCGCGCATCACGGCTTCAAGCGCACGCACCGACTTGTCACGGCCGACGAACAGCGGCACCACCATATGCGGAAACACCACCATGTCGCGCAGCGGCAGAACGGGATAGGCGTTGGAAGTCGTCTCAAGGCTCATTCGGTTTCCTCAGGAAGCAGGGACAACGGGCCCCTCGGCCCGGCTTTCACAATATCTGGGTCATCGGGACCCGAAATTCAACAAGGCTGCGAAAGGGCAAGCCGGTGCGGCAAGGATGGCGGCCTCACCCCGCTGCCCGGCGCCAGCGATGCAGCATGTCGCCGCCCACCGGCACCGCCTCGACCAGCGAGAAAGGCGCAGGCCCCAGTTCCGTGACCCCCAGCGAGGCCAGCGCGGCGGTCCCGTCGGCGCCGAACAGGCGGCCCGCGCTGAAGATCGCCAGCTCGTCCACCAGTCCGGCGCGCAGCAGGCTGGCGGCCAGCCCGCCGCCACCTTCGCACAGCAGGCGGGTCAGGCCGGCCTCGCCCAGCCGCTGCAAGCCGGCGGCAATATCCAGTCTGCCCATCGCATCGCGCGGACAGGCGAACAGCCGCGCGCCAGCACCTTCCCAGGCGTGGATCATCGCGGCGGGCGCCTGCGGGCCGTGCAGCAGCCAGACCGGGGCGGCGTCCAGGCTTCGGCCCAGCCGACTGTCCAGCGCCAGGCCCAGCCGGCTGTCGGCGACAATGCGCACCGGCTGATGGGACGCGCCCATGTCGCGGATGCGCAGATCGGGATCATCGGCGCGCGCGGTGCCGGCGCCGACCATCACCGCATCATGGCACGCGCGCATCGCGTGTACGGCGCGGCGCGCCTGCGGCCCGGTGATCCAGCGGCTCGCCCCCGTGGCCGTGGCGATCCGCCCGTCCAGCGTCACCGCCAGTTTCAGCGTGACCCAGGGGCGCCCGCGCCGGACACGGCTCAGAAAACCGGCATTGGCGGCGGCCGCCGCCTCGGCCTCGACCCCCTCGTCCACCCTGATCCCGGCGCTGCGCAACAGCGCATGTCCGCCGCCATCGACGCGCGGATCGGGGTCGCGCAGGGCGCTGACCACGCGCGCCACGCCGGCGGCGATCAACGCCTCGGCACAGGGCGGCGTGCGGCCGTGATGGGCGCAGGGTTCCAGACTGACATAGGCGGTCGCCCCGCGCGCCGCATCCCCGGCCTGGGCCAGCGCCACGGTTTCGGCATGCGGGCGCCCGCCGGGCTGCGTCCAGCCGCGCCCCACGATCACCGGCCGCCCATCTGCCCTGTGCCGCACGATCACGCAGCCCACCGCCGGGTTGGGCCAGACCCGGCCCAGCCCGCGCCGGCCCAGCGCAATCGCCAGCCGCATGAAACGCGCATCATCCTCGGCCGTCATCGCGCCCCTTCATTTTGCCCCAAATACTCCGGGGGGAGTCGGCGCAGCCGACGGGGGGCAGCGCCCCCCAACCCTGCAACTGCGGGCCAGCGCACCCCTCGGCCCCGTCTCTTTCGTCCCCTACGCGCCCTTACTCCTCGCCCGTGGCCTGCGGGCGCAGTTCGGATACGAAACGGTCGAAATCATCCGCCTCCTGGAAGTTCTTGTATACGCTGGCAAACCGCACATAGGCCACGGTGTCGATGCGCGCCAGCGTCTCCATCACGATCTCGCCGATGGTCTTCGACGGAATATCGGTATCGCCCAGGCTTTCCAGCCGCCGCACCACGCCGGACAGCATCTGGTCGATCCGCTCTGGCTCGATGGGGCGCTTCTGCATGGCGATGCGGACCGAGCGTTCCAGCTTGTCCCGGTCAAAGGGTTCGCGCCGGCCGGTCGATTTCACCACCACCAGATCGCGCAGTTGCACCCTTTCATAGGTGGTGAAACGCCCGCCGCAGGCCGGGCAGAAGCGCCGCCGCCGGATGGCCACATGGTCCTCGGCTGGGCGCGAATCCTTGACCTGGGTGTCGACATTTCCGCAGAACGGACAGCGCATGATCTTTCCCTCGGTGCCACCTTCGTCAAAGCCACAGGACTATAGGCGCGTGTCCAGCCCTTGGGTAGCGCAAAAAACCCACCCCCAGATCAAGAGGGGTGGGCTGTTGCCTCAGGGACTCACGCGGCCCCATGCGGCCACCCACGGGGAAGGGCGGGCAGGCCACACGCAGCAGTGCCCGCTCTCAGTTGGCCACGACGACCACGCGCATGTTGGCCAGCCCCTCGTCCTGCACCATCGAGAAGAGGACCCGCGCGTTGTCGGGGTGCAGGCGCACGCAGCCGGCGCTGGCCGGGCGGCCCAGGCGGCTGATCTGGTCGGTGCCGTGGATGGCGTAATGACCGGAATAGAAGATCGAATAGGGCATCGGCGCGTTATTGTAGCGGCTGGAGCGGTGGTGGCGCGACAGCCATTGCGCATTCCATTCGCCGGTCGGCGTGATGCGGCCCTGTCGGGCGGTGGAGACCGGCCATTCATACAGCAACTGGCCGTCACGATAGACATGCATGGTTTGCGTGGCGATGCTGACCCGCGCCACGATACGGTCGGCCTGCGCCGAGGCGGGCAGGAACAGCACCGTGGCAGCGAGCGCGGCGCAGAAGGCTAGGAATTTCATGGCAGTCCCCAGGTTCAGACGAAAGACGAGCAGACGGAAACGGGCTGGCAGGCCCGGCGGTCGGTGTAGTTCGGGCGCTGGCAGGCGCCCATAGGCGGAAATCTGCCGATTGCGCCGCCCCCCGGTCAAGCACGAATCCGCCCGATGCCGCGATAAGGGCGCGCAAGGGGTGTAGATTTCGTTGATCTGTTTCCCTTGGGCCACAGGCGGATGCGGCCGGGGCGCGGCGCGCGGACGGCGTGGCCGGCCCGCCGTTTGCCAACCGTTTGCCAACCGTTTGCCAACCGTTTGCCAACCGTTTGCCAGCGCCGGGGGGGCGTTCGGGGTAGTCTCAGCCCGGCTGCACCTGTCCGCCATCCAGCCGCAGCACGCGGTCCATGCGCGCCGCCAGCGCGGTGTTATGCGTGGCGATCAGCGCCGCCAGCCCGGTTTCGCGCACCAGGTCCATAAGCACGGCAAACACCTGGTCCGAGGTCTCCGGGTCCAGGTTTCCGGTGGGTTCGTCGGCCAGCAACAGGCGCGGGGCATTGGCCATCGCCCGGCAGAAGGCGACGCGCTGCTGCTCGCCCCCCGACAGCGCGGCGGGGCGGTGGTCATGGCGTGCGGCAAGACCCACCTGATCAAGCAAGGCCGCCGCGCGGGCATCTGCATCCGCCCGCGTCACGCCATTGGCCAGCTGCGGAAGCGCCACGTTTTCAAGCGCGGTGAATTCCGGGAGCAGGTGGTGAAATTGATAGATGAATCCGATCTGGCTGCGCCG
>SKHK01000083.1 GCA_007117005.1 Paracoccaceae bacterium | reverse complement strand
CCTGCCGGGCCAGTCGCGATCAGGCCGTGATCGCCTGCACCGCCTCGAAGACCTCCAACTCGGGCGGGCCCAGATACAGATCGCCGTGCCCTCCGGCGCCCTTGTGCGCGGCGCGAAACGCCTCTGACCGCGTCCAGGCCAGAAAATCCGCTTCCGACCGCCACATCGTGTGCGAGGCATAAAGCCGATGCCCCTCGCCCTCTGGCCCCTTCATCAGGTGAAAGCTCACGAAACCCGGCACCGACTTCAGATGGCTGTCGCGGCGTTTCCATACCGTCTCGAACGCCTCTTCCTGCCCGGTCCTCACCTTGAAACGGTTCATCGTCAGATACATGGCTTTCTCTCCGCTTGCGCTGCCCACCACATAGGCGCGCCACCGCGCCGGGCAACGCCCGGCTCAGCCATGCCGGTGCCGCCCGGCGTTTTCCAGCTCGATCGGCTGGCCGTGCGGCGTGGCATGCGCGGCGTCCTGCCAGCGCCGGGTCAGCGCCGCCACTTCGCCCCCCTCGGCCACGCCGCCCAGCGCCAGCATCTCTTCCAGCGCCGCCGCCCAGGCATGCCAGTATTCCCCCGCCCCATCGCGTGCACCCTTCAGGTGCCGCCCGAAGACCGCGGCCCAGTCCGGCCAGGAGAAATGCCCCGCCTCGTTCATCGCCACGGTCAGCGCGAAGACGCGTGCCTGCCAGGGCTCGGTGAAAGGGGCGTCGGGTCGCGTTGCGTCAGGCTGGTTCAAGATAACTCTCCCATGCATCGACCGAGACCTGCGTACCGGGTTCCGCATCCGGCCCCCATAGCGCGCGTCCGTCAAAGACCACGGTGTACAGCCGCTCGGCCACATCCTCACGCCCCTCGGCGCTGGCATCGGGCAGGACAAAGCCGCCGCGATCTGCCTCGATGACACCGACAGCGCCGCGCACATAGCGCGGCAGGCGGGTATGGCCGCGCGGGTGCATCACGCGGGCGCGCACCTTGTCGCCGGGCCGGAACCGGGCCGGGGTGGTGATGGGGCGGTCATAGGGGGTGCCCGCGGCCATGGCGGGGGCGACACGCTCGGGCGGCAGACGCTTGGGGTGCGGCGGCGCCGCGGGCGCAGTGCCCTCGGCCAGTTCCTGCGGCGTGATCAGGCCGTGGCGCAGCAGCAAGGCCTCCAGCGCGCGCAACCAGATCTCGAAATAGCTGGCGCTCAAATAGACCGCCGGCGGCAGGCTTTCGCGGGCATGGCGGCTGGTGTCCAGGCTCCAGCGCCCCAGCGCCCCCACACACAGCGTCAGCCCCAGCGCGCGCGCTTCCCAATCGGCGTGAAAGACCGGCTCATCGGCCTCCGGCAGCACCGGGCCGAAGCCCATCATCCCGCCCAGATCCTGCGGCCCGTTCATGCCGGCACCCGGGCCAGCCCGGTGCCGATCATCGACTCGCGCGTCACCAGATCGGCAAGGGCATCCCGGCTCATCCCCTCGGTCCCTGCCGGGCGCTGCGGAATCACCAGATAGCGCAGCTCTGCGGTGGAATCCCACACCCGCACCGTCACCCCCTCGGGCAATTCCAGCCCGAAGTCGCGCAGCACCGCGCGGGGTTCCATCACGGCGCGGGACCGATAGGCAGGCGATTTGTACCACACGGGCGGCAGGCCCAGCACCGGCCACGGATAGCAGGAACACAGCGTACAGACGACGAGGTTATGCACGCGGTCGGTATTGAACACCGCCTGCATGTGCTCGCCCTGCCGCCCGGAAAAGCCCAGCGAGGCAATCGCCGCCGTCGCATCGCGCGCCAGCCAGTCGGCAAAATCTGCATCATCCCAGGCCCGCGCAACCACCTGCGCGCCGTTCCTTGGACCCACCTTTTCAGCATAGGTCTCGATTATCGCATCGACCGCGGCCGGATCGACCAGCCCCTTGCGGGTCAGGATCGTCTCCAGCGCGCGGGTGCGGGCCTCCATCGGGTCCAGATGATTGTCATGATCATGATGGTCGTGCGGCATCACTGCCCCCTTTCGCACCTCGGGGCGCAGGATAGGTCCGGCACAGGGCAGAACGCAAGCAATCGGGCGCCAAGGGCCTTTCTACAAGGCCCTTGCAAAACGCTTTCTTCAAGCGTTTTTGTCCGCCCGCTTCACCCCGTGCGACGCCCGCTTGCCGCATCGAACGGATGCACGGCCAGCGGCGCTGCATGCAGGGTGATCGGCGCACCCTCGGCCAGATCGGGCACGCCGGGGGTGCGGGCCACCACCGGCTGCGGGCGCCCCTCTATCTGCACGTAAAGATGGCTCTCCGCGCCTGCGGGCTCCAGCAGCGCCAGGGTGCCGGTCAGTTGAAGCCCGTCGCCCTCTGACGCAGGTTCCAGTGTCAGATCGTCCGGGCGCACACCGATCAGATCTGTGCCCGAGGGCACATGCGCCAGCACCGCCCCCTGCCCGCCGGCACGCAGATACGCCATGTCGATCATGTTCATCGCCGGCGACCCGATGAACCCCGCCACAAAGGTCGAGGCCGGGCGGCGATAGACCTCCATCGGCGTGCCCACCTGCTCGATCACGCCGCCGTTCAGCACCACCAGCCGGTCGGCCAGCGTCAGCGCCTCCAACTGGTCATGGGTCACATAAAGCGAGGTCGTGCGCAGCCGCTTCTGCAACTGCTTGATCTCCACCCGCATCTGCACGCGCAGTTTCGCATCCAGGTTCGACAGCGGTTCGTCGAACAGAAACGCCGCCGGCTCGCGCACCAGCGCGCGGCCCATCGCCACCCGCTGGCGCTGGCCGCCGGACAACTGCCGGGGCTTGCGTTCCAGAAACTTGTCGATCTCCAGCATCGCGCCGGCCTCGCGCACGCGGCGGTCGATCTCGGCCTT
>SKHK01000010.1 GCA_007117005.1 Paracoccaceae bacterium | reverse complement strand
CCGGCGCGCCCGGCGGCGACGGGGCGTCCAGGTGTGGTGGCTCGGTCACCGTGGCGGCGCGCGCCAGACACCCGGCCGAGGCGCGCGCGCGGTGGCCGGAAATCTGGCCGTGGCCCTTGCCCTGCCCGAATTCCTTCATTGCCGGCCGCGCCGCCGCGCAGGCCGGATCGGCGACCGGGCAGCGCGGGGCGAAGCGGCAGCCGGGCAGGGCGGTCAGGCTGCTGATGCCGGGCATCGTATCGGGCAGGGGCAGCAGCCGGCGGCGTGGCCCCGTCATCGCGGGGATCGAGGCGCGCAGACTGTGGGTGTAAGGGTGGCGCGGGCTGCGCAGGACGGTCCGGGCCGGTCCGGCCTCGACCACCTCGCCGGCGTAAAGCACCACGATCTCGTCACAGACCCGCGCTGCTAGCCGCAGGTCATGGGTGACGAAGATCATGGCCGTCTGGCTGCCCGTCTGCAGGTTGCGCATCAGTTCGATGATCCGCACCTGGGTAGAGACATCCAGCGCTGTCGTCGGTTCGTCGGCCACGACCAGCGCGGGCTGGCTGGCAAAGGCCATAGCGATCAGCACGCGCTGGTTCATGCCGCCCGAAAGCTGGAACGGATAGCGCGCCAGAGCCGCCGCGGGATCGGCCAGTCGAACCGCCTCCAGCGCCGCGATGATCCGCGCGCGGCGTTGGCGCGGGGGCACGTCCAGCCGGGCCAGATGCTCGCCGAACTGGGCCTCTATGGTCATCAGCGGGTTCAACGCGGTCAGCGGTTCTTGCGGAATAAAGGTGATCCGGTCGCCCAGCAGCGTGCGCCGCGCGCGGGCGGGCAGGCGCGCCAGGTCCTGCGCGCCGAACAGCGCCTTGCCGCGCGTGACCGCAAAGCCATGGGGCAGGGCGCCGCCCAGCACCCGGCCCAGCATCGACTTGCCCGCCCCGGATTCGCCCACCAGACCCACAACCCGGCCCGGCGGCACGTCAAAGGACAGATCGCGCAGCACCTCGATCCCGCCGTCACCCGCGCCCCCGGCGGCCGTGGCGCCACCCAGCGCCACGGTCAGGCCCCGCACCGTCAGCCCCCGTGCCGTTGGCCCGGCACTCATGGCGCCACCGATCGGCGCTGCAGCCGCGGGTCCAGCGCCCGGCGCAGCCCGTCGCCCAGCAGGTTGAAGGACAGGACGGTGACGAAGATGCCCAGGATCGGCAGCACCACCCCCCAGGGCGTCTGGTTCATGTATTGCCGCGCGTCAGAGATCATCACCCCCCAGGCGACGGTACTGGCCCCCACCGACAGGCCCACAAAGCTCATCGTCGCCTCGACAATCACGGCGATGCCCATTTCCAGGCTGAAAAGCGTGATCAGCAGCGGCAGGACGCCGGGGAACACCTCGCGCAGGACCACCCGGAAATGCGAGAATCCGGCCAGCCGCGCGGCGTCGATATAGTCGCGCCGGCGGATCACCAGCACCTCTGACCGGATGACGCGGGCAAAGCGGGTCCAGTCCACCACGATGATCGCCAGGATGACCTTTTCCACCCCCGCGCCCAGCCCCACCAGCAGGATCAGCGCCAGGATGACCGGCGGAAAAGACATCCAGGTATCGACCAGCCGGCCCACCAGCCAGTCCACCCAGCCGCCCATGTAACCCGCGATCAGGGCGATGACCGTGCCCAGCACCATCGCCCCGCTGGCGGCGGCGACGGCGACGTAGAGCGCGATCCGCGTGCCGTAGATCAGCCGCGAAAGGATGCAGCGCCCCAGCCCGTCGGTGCCCAGCGGAAAAGCCGGGTCGCCCGCCGCATCCCAGGCCGGGGGCAGCAGCATCATGATCAGGTCCTGCCGGTTGGGGTCATGCGGGGCCAGCCAGGGCGCGAAGGCCGCGCAGAAAACCAGCCCGGTCAGGATGGTCAGCCCCGCCAGCACGCGCGGGTTCCACAGCGCGCGCCGCGCCAGGGTTGCCAGCGGACCCCTCATGCCGCGCGCAGCCGGGGGTTGACCACCAGATACAGCACCTCGACGAAGGCGTTGATGAACAGCACCATGACGCAATAGACCAGCGCCACCACCTGGATCACCGGCAGGTCGTGGTTGCGCACCGCATCGACGATCAGATTGCCCAGGCCGGGATAGCCGCAGATCACCTCGACCAGGATGGTGCCGCCGAACATGAACCCCGCCTGCACGCCGATCAGGCTGATCGTGGGCAGGGCCGCGTTGCGCAGGGCGTGGCGCATCAGGATGGTGCGCTCTGGCACACCGCGCAGCCGTGCCTGGGCGACGTAATCCTCGTTCAGCGTTTCCAGAAGCGATGAGCGCAGAATGCGCATGATCAGCGGCGCCAGCGCGATGGCCAGCGCGATGGCCGGCAGCAGCAGGTGAAAGAGCACGCTGCGGAACTGGTCCAGGCGCCCGGCCAGCAGCGTGTCGATCAGCAGGAACCCGGTCACCGGCGGCGGCATGGTCATGCCCGGCGCCATGCGGCCGAAGAAGGGCAGCCATTGCAGCGCCACGCCCAGCGTCAGGATCAACAGCAGCGCCCACAGGAATTCCGGGATCGACATCATGGCCGAGGACGCCAGATCGATCGCCGTTTCGCCCGGCGTGGCGCGCAGCGCGAACATCGCCAGCCCGCCGATCATGCCCAGACCTACACCCAGCACCAGCCCCGCCGCTACCAGTTCGATGCTGTTGGGCAGCGCGGTGCGCACCAGATCGGCCACGGGCCGGCGGAAATAGATGGAGGTGCCGAAGTCGCCGGTCAGCAGGGCCTGCAGCCAGAGCCCGTATTGCGCTACGACGCTGCGATCAAAGCCCATCTCGATGCGCAACCGCTCGTGATCGGCAAGGGTCGCGCCGGGGGGCAGCGACATGGCGACGGGGTCCGCGGGCAGCAGCCGCAGCACGATGAATACCAGCACCGAAACCGCCAGAAGGGTCGGCACCGCCAGCAGCAGCCGGCGAAACAGGATCTGAAGGGCGACGCTCAGCATAAGGGATCAGGGCCAGGCTCGGGTGACAAAGTTGGGGGGGGGAGGGAGGGGCGGCGCGGGGGACGATCCCCGCGCCCGCCGGGGGGCGTCAGCCCAGCGACCAGGCGGCGGGAAGGGTCCAGCCATTGTCCCAGGCGGCATAGGCCACGTCATCGGTGTGGACCACGCTCTTGGTGGCCTGCAACAGCCCGATGGCAAAGCCGTTTTCCACCGCGAACTGATGCGCATGGCGATAGCCGGCCATACGCGCCTCGTGGTCGGTCTCGGTCAGCAGCGGGCCGATCAACTCGCCCATCTCTGGCGCCTTCATGGCCGAGAAGATGGCATTGGGGTCCAGCAGATAGCCGCCATACATCTCTGGGTCGCCGGTGGAATTGCCCCATTGAAAGATCGTGGCCTCCATCAGTTCCTGCGCGCGCAGGCGTTCCTGATAGGTCGATGCCTCGATCACCTCGACCTCGGCCTGGATGCCGACGCGTTCCCACATGCCGGCGATGGCGCGGCTGAGGTCGAAGTCATTGGGGAAGAACCCGTTGGTGGTCGAAAGCGTCACCCGCACCGGGTTGTCCGGCCCGTGGCCGACAGAGGCCAGAAGTTCCAGCGCGCGTTCCTCGCTGAACGGAAAGTCGAAGTCTTCGGGATAGCCCGGTGTGCCGCGTGCGGCCGGCGCGGCAATCGGCACGGCCCGGCCCAGGTAGAAGGCCCGGCTCAGCGCCTCCTTGTTGATGGCGTGATGGGCGGCAAGGCGCACCTCGGGCCGCTCGAACCCGCCATTCTGCGTGATCTGCAGCAAGATCACGTCGGCCACCGGATCGACCCGCCCGGTCAGGCCGGGCATGGCGGCCAGACGCTCGTTCTCGCGGATCGGCAGATCGACCGAGACCTGCACGCGCCGCGCCTCGATGGCGGCGACCCGGGCGGTGGCGTCGCGGACGAATTCCACCGTCAGGTTGGGGATCGCGGGCGCGCCGTTCCAGTAATCCGCAAAGGCCTCCATCACCACGCGGCTGCCGGGCTGGTATTCGACGAACCGGTAGGGGCCGGTGCCGATGGGCCGGGCCTGAAAGCCCTCCAGCCCCACATCCTCGAACACATGTTTCGGCACCACGAAACTGGCCAGGAAATGCAGCCAGGAAATGGCCGAGGGGAATGGCTGGGTAAATTTCATCACCGCCTCGGTGGGGCTGATCACCTCGATATCCTCGACATTGCGCCAAAGGAACGCGGTGTCGGGGCGGCGCTGGCCGTCCGGCACTTCCATGCGCGGACGCTCGTAAAAGCTGAAGCGGAAATCCTCGGCCGTCATCGGCACGCCGTCGTGGAACAGCACGTCATCGCGGAAGGACAGGGCCAGTTCCAGCCCGTCGTCATCCTGATACCCCCATTCCGTGATCAGCGCCGGGATCGTCTCCAGCGCCGGCGACTGGTCCAGCGGCTGGTCGAACAGGCATTTGTAAAGCGACTGCACGGCGGCCAGCGTGCGCGCGTTGGGGTCCCAGGTGGGCACGTCGCTGGAATAGGCCATGGTCAGTTGCCCGGAAGCCGCTGCCTGCGCCAGGGCCGCGGGTGAAAGGCCCAGGCCCATCAGTGCGGCGGTGCCGCCGGTCATGGCCATGAACTGTCTGCGAGATGGATGGGTCATCGGATCTTCCTCTCTGTTGGCGGCCCTGCGGGCTGAATGATGGGTCTTTCCTCGGTCTTCGTGCCCGCGCTCCAGCGCGTTTTTTCATGGCCGGTGGCGGATGCCTTGGCAGATGGCTTGGCGCTTTGGCGGGGGTGCCTGGCTCATTGCAGCACCCGCCCCGGGTTCAGGATGCCTTTCGGGTCCAGCGCTGCCTTCAGTTGACGCATCATCGCCAGTTCCTCGGGCGTGCGGGAATAGGCCAGCCAGTCCCGCTTGCCCTTGCCGATGCCGTGCTCGGCCGAGACCGAGCCGCCAAGATCGCGCACCAGTCCGTAGACCGCCGCCTCGATCCCGTGCTGGCGGTGCTTTTCGTCCGCAGGGATCAGGGCGATGAAATGCAGGTTGCTGTCGGCCAGATGGCCGAAGATGCCACAAGGGTCATCGGGCCAGTGCGCCGCGCGCAGCCTCCGTAACCCGGTAACCGCCCGGGCCATGCGGCTGCGCGGGATGGAGATGTCGAAATTTACCGGTGCGCGGTTCAACTGGCCGTATTCATAGGGCGATTCGCGATAGGCCCAGAGCCGGGCGCGGTCCTGTTCGGATTGCGCGATCACCGCATCCGTCAGCGCGCCGTCCTCCAGCATGGCGCCCAGCGCCTGGGCAAAGCTGTCGGCGGCGCCGGGCGCGGGGCCCATGGCGACCTCGATCAGAACGGCCAGATCCGGCATGGCGTCGAACGGGGGCCGCATGCCCAGCGGCCCGGTGGCAAGGGTCAGGAATTCGGACCACATTGCCTCGAACACCTGCAGCCCGGCGCCGAAATGCCGCTCCAGCCGGCCCAGCAAGGCCAGCGCCGCGGCGACATCGGGCACTGCGCAAAGCGCTGTCTGCACGCCCTCGGGGCGCGGATGCAGGCCCAGCACGACGCGGGTGATCACGCCCAGCGTGCCTTCGGAGCCGATGTAAAGCTGCGTCCAGTCATAGCCTGCGTTGTTCTTCAGCATCTTGTTGAGGCCGCGCAGCACCGTCCCGTCCGGTTGCACCACCTCCAGCCCCAGCACATTGCGGCGCGCCATGCCGTAGCGCAGCACCTGGTTGCCACCGGCATTGGTGGCGACATTGCCGCCGATGGTGCAGGACCCCCGCGCGCCCAGGTCGATCCCGCACAGCAGACCCGCCGCCGCGGCGGCCTGCTGGACCTGTTCCAGGGCCGTGCCCGCAAGCGCGGTCAGCGTGGCCGAGGCGGTGTCCACCTCCTCCACCCCGGTCAGGCGTTCCAGCGACAGCGCGATCTCGCCCGCTTCCGGGTGCGCGCCCATCGCCAGCCCGGTCATGCCGCCCTGCACAACGACCGGCGCGCTCGCGTCATGGCACAGGCGCAGTGCCGCCGATACGCCCTCGGTATCGCGCGGCAGGACCACGGCGCGGGGCAGGGTGGGGGGGCTGCCATAGGCGTCGGCGCCGTGGCGCGGCGCGATGGCGCTGCCGGTGTGCAGACAATCCGGGCCCAGTGCCGCCTCCAGCGCATGCAATAGCGTATCGGGGGCAAGGGTAACGGTCATCATGCCACCTCTGTTCCGATGCGCCAGGCCTGGAACCGGCAAAGCGGGGCGCCGCAGGCAGCGCAGGACAGCTCTGCCGCGTCGATCCGGCCCTGCCCGCCCAGCACCATCCCTGCCACCGCGCGCAGCATACCCAGGATCGCATGGCAGACCGGGCTGTCCGACGGCCCGTATCCGGCGACGAAGGGGCTGTTGCGGACGCTCAGGTCCAGCCGGTCATCGGAAAGCGTCATCTGCCAGACCCCCCAGCCCAGTTGCGGGGCCGTCGCCTGGATTACGCGCACCAGCGCTGCGCCGTCACCGCTGACGGCGCGGTACGCGCGGGCGCTGTCGCTGCCCTGTTCGAATATGGCCGCGCCGAAGGCTTCCAGCGCGGTGCCCCGTGCATCCGGGTCCAGCCGGCGGAAAATGCCCATCAGGGCGTCAGGCCGGATCATCATGTAGCGGCGCGCCTCGTCCATATGCGCGCCATGGTCGGGGTCAAAGGTCAGGCGGTCCAGAAAGCCCCGGTTCATTTCGCCCCCTCCCGCGCTGGGCGCCGCGCTGCCCCTTGCTGCCGGGTGGCGCCCTTGGCCTGTGGGCACGCGTCCATCACCCCGCGCGCGGCGGCCAGCCCCTCTGCCACCAACGAGATGTCATTGGCCGACACCACCAGCTGATACCCCTGCACCCGGCGCCGCGCGGCATCGGCCGCGTTGGGCGTGAAGATCCCGCAGGGCCTTCCTGCTGCCCGGCACGCGGCCAGAACCCGCGCGCAGGCGGCCTCCAGCGCCGGATCGCCCGGGGCAACGCCCAGCGAGATTGCCAGATCGCCGGTGCCGATAAAGACCAGGTCAACCCCCTCGACCGCGGCAATCGCCTCTGCCGCGTCCAGCCCGGCGGCGGTCTCGATCATCACCGCAATGACAGGGGCGCCGCCGATACCGACCATGTAGCCCGCCATGTCGGTCAACATGCGCACACCGCCCGCCGACCGGCGCCCGTGCGGCGGGAAACGGGCTTGCGCCAGTGCCGCGCGCGCCGCGTCCGCGGTCTCGATCATCGGCACGATGACGCCCGCGGCACCGCAATCCAGCCCCGTGGCGATGGACAGCGCATCATTGCCCGCAACCCGGGTCAGCACCGGCACCGCCGGTGCGGCACAGCCCACCGCGGCCTCCAGCGCGGAGCGGTCGAAGAGCCCGTGCTGGAGGTCCAGCACGATGGCGCCGGGACCGCTGCGTGCGGCCATCTCGGTCAGTGCCGGGCTGCCCAGGGCCAGCCAGACCACATCGCATGACAGGCCCTTCGCCAGATCCGCCTTCAGGCTGGGGGTCTGCGGGGTGAACATCGTCGCGCTCCTCACGTCACCCGCAGCCCGGCCTGACGCATCAGCGGCAGAACCCGGTCGCAGAAAAACGGTAATTCTTCGGTATAGTTGACAAAGGTCAGCGCGGCGCCCTGATAGCCCTCGTCCGCGATGGCCAGCAGGTCATCGACGATGCGTTCCGGCGTGCCGACCAGCGGAAAGCTGCCCGCCCCGCCGGCAAAGCGCTGGCGATAGAGGTCGAACGCATGCCGGTCATGCGAGGCGGCGAATTCCTTTTTCTTCGCCATATGCTCGTCCACCGCGGCGTGATCGGCCTGATCGACGGCATAGTGGCGATAATAGGCCTCGGCCTCGGCCTGGGTTTCGCGGCAGACGACATGCGCGACGGTGCAGATGCCCACATCCCGCCCCACGGCCTGCGCGCGGGTGCGGATATCGGCCACATGCCGGCGCCCGTCCGGGATGTCGGAAAAGGGCGAGAACAGAAAGTCGCAATGGCGCGCGGCAAAGTCCCGCCCCGGCCCGCCGAAGGCCGCGTTCATCGTCACCGGGCGCGGGCGTTGCAGGGCGGCGGGCCGGCTGGTCACGCCGCGCAGGGTGTAATGCGCGCCGTTGAAATCGAAGGGCGCATCGGCGGTATAGGCCTGCTCGATGATCCGGATCCATTCGGCGGCCTGGGCATAGCCGTTTTCCACCGGCGTGGTGCCGAACATGGCAAATTCCGCCGGATTCCAGCCGCAGACGATGTTCAGCCCCGCCCGGCCGCCGGAAATGTGATCGACCGTGGCCAGCGCCTTTGCGGCATAGACCGGATGCACCAGCGGCACATGCACCGTCATGAACAGCGCGATGCGTTGCGTCGCGGCTGCAAGCCCCGCCGCCCAGGTGAAGGTCTCGAACGACCATTCGCGCACCTGTGTTTCGCCGCCGAAGCCTTTCCAGCGCGCAATCGGCAGGAAGAACTCCAGTCCTGCCTCTTCGGCGATGGCCACCGCCGACAGGTTGTCGGACCAGCGCGCGCGCCAGCGTTCGGGCACCGTGGTGATCGCCAGCCCGCCGTCGGCATTGGTGGAAAACACCCCCAGCTTGAACCGGTTGGGGCCGTGCATCGGGTGGGAGGGGCAGGCAGGCTCTGCTGTCATGCTCGGACCCTCCGGCCGGGTCGTTCCGCCTCGGCCGTCTCATCCGCCATCTGGGCGCCGCGCGCGGCGAAGAACGCCTCCTCGGCGGCAGCCATGAAGGCGGCCATGCGGTCGGCCGTGGTAACCGGGTCGCGCGCGCGCATGGACGCAGCGATGCCGGCCAGCCCGTCCACCACCACGGCGCATGTTGCGGGCCGGCGCAGTGTCTCCAGCCGCACGGCTTGCACATGATCGACAAAGCGCGCGATGGTGGCGGCCAGCCGTTCGTTGCGCACACAGCCCATCCAGGCCCCGCGAAACGCGATGTTGGCCGCGATCATCCGCCTTGCATCGGCCGCGGCCGCCGCAGCGCGCGCCTCGGCCAGGCTTTCCTTCAGCACCGCCGCCGCTGCATCGGTCAGGTCGCGGGCGGCACAGGCTGCGGCGCGTGGCTCCAGCAGGCGGCGGACCTCGAATATGTCGCGGATATCCTGCATCGACAGGACCGGCACCGCAAAGCCGCGCGTGGTGCCGCGCAGGTATCCTTCGTTGACCAGTTGCAGCAGCGCCTCGCGCGCGGGCATGCGTGACGCCCCCCAGCGGGCGGCGATATCGGTGTCGATCAGGCGGTCATTGGGGCCGATTTCCGACAGTTGCAGGCGGCGCAGCAGGTCGGCGTAAATCTGTTCCCGCAGGCTTTCGCGGCGGGTGGCGTCGACTTTGCCGGGCGTGTCCGGGCCGGTGTCAAGAATGATGCTGTCGGCCATGCTGCCCCCTGATATTAGAATACGGTAAGGTGCAGATCGAAATTCTGTCAACAGGTTTGTCAGTATGACAATGACAGGAAACTGACGAATTTTGCCTCATCTTCCCGCTATAATGGACCGTGTTTCCATTTTCTGGAACAATCCTGCATACAGATGCTGTAAATTTAAGCTTGAACTGAATTCTGTTTTGGCGCCATATCCGGGGTGAAGCGCCGGATCATGCCGGCCCAGCCGCAGCCCGAGGCCCCGATGACACCAGAGCCCCGCCCCCTGATCCGCGACCTGGATGTCGAGAACATCGCCGATCTGGCCACCCGCGCGCAGGCGATTCCGAACGTCATGACGCTTTGGTATGGCGAAGGGGATGTCGTCACGCCCGGCTTCATTCGTGATGCGGCCAAGGCGTCGCTGGATGCAGGCGCCACCTTCTACGAGCCCGACATGCGCGGCACCCCGCAACTGGTCGGCGCGCTGTCGGCCTATCAGACGCGGTTGCATGGCCGCGAGATCGGCACCGACCGCAGCATCGTCACACCCGGCGGCATGCAGGCCGTGCACCTTGCGCTCATGACGGTGGCCGGGCCGGGCGACAACGTGGTGTTTGTCGAGCCGCAATGGCCCAACATCCGGCGTGCGATCTATCTTGCCGGGGCAGAGCCGCGCGCCGTCGGCATGACCCAGGGCGATGCGGGCTGGACCCTTGACCTGCAGGCCCTGTTCGATGCCTGCGACAGCCGCACGCGGGCGATCATGTTCTCGTCTCCCGCCAACCCGTCCGGCTGGACGGCCAGCACCGCCGAACTGGAGGAGATGATCGCCTTTTCGCGCCGCACCGGCATCTGGATCATCGCCGACGAGGTCTATAACCGGCTGTCCTTTCATGCCGATGCCGCGCCGTCGGTCCTTGCCCTTGCCGAAGACGATGATCGCGTCATGTCGGTCAATTCTTTTTCAAAGGGTTGGGCGATGACCGGCTGGCGCGTGGGCTGGCTCAGCCATCCTCCGGCCTTGTCGCGCCGGCTGGGCGCGATGACGCAATACATCAATTCCGGCACCGCCCCTTTCGTGCAGGCCGCCGCCGCCGCCGCGCTGACCGACGGGGAAGAGGGGGTCGCCGCGATCCGCGCGCGCTGCGCGGACGGGGTCGCAGCTATCCATGACGCGCTGGGCGGCGTGAACGCGGTACAGCTGGGCCCCCGGCCGCCGGGTGGGATGTATGTGTTCTTTCGTCTGGAGGGCTATGACGACAGCCGCGAAGCCTGCGCCATGCTTCTGGAACGCGCGGGCGTCGGCCTTGCCCCCGGCTTTCTGTTCGGCGAGGCCGGTCGCCCCTTCATCCGGCTATGTGTCTGCCGTGATACAAACCAGATCGCAGAAGCTGCCGACCGTATCGCGCGCGCGCTG
>SKHK01000267.1 GCA_007117005.1 Paracoccaceae bacterium | reverse complement strand
GGCGCGATCCGAGCCGCCGCCGTTGCACTGATGCTCTCGGCCGGCACCGCCGGTGCGAACACCGCGGCGCTGCAATTCGCCGCCGAGCGCCAGCCCACCGCCGGACCGGCCCATGCGATCGGATCCTACGCGCGGGGCTGTGCGGCGGGGCGCGGGCGGCCGGCGGTTTCAGGGTGACCGTTGACGGTGATATCAGCCAGATAGGTCAGGATCTTGGTGGCCCGGTCGCGCCGGCTGGTAAAGCTGAACAGCTCCGGCGTGGTGTCGATGAAGCGGGTGGTATAGTCATCCGACAGGAAGACCGGGTGTTTCAGCAGGTTTTCCACAAAGGCGATATTGGTGCTGACCCCGCGGATGCGGAATTCGCGCAACGCCCGGTCCATCCGCGCGATGGCCTCGTCCGGGGTGGGGGCCCAGGCGGTCAGCTTGACCAGCAGCGAATCATAGTAGCGCGTGATCACCCCGCCGGAATAGGCCGTGCCGCCATCCAGCCGGATGCCCATGCCATGCGCCTCACGAAACGCGGTGATGCGGCCGTAATCCGGGATGAAGTTGTTCAGCGGGTCCTCGGTGGTGATGCGCGTCTGCAGGGCGTGGCCGGAAAGTGTGATCTCTTCCTGGCGCGCGTGGCCCGTGGCCTCTGACAGCGGCGCGCCCTCGGCCACGCGGATCTGCGCGCGCACGATGTCGATGCCGGTCACTTCCTCGGTGACGGTATGTTCGACCTGGATACGGGGGTTGACCTCGATGAAATAGAAGCGCTCGGTCTCCATATCCATCAGGAATTCGACGGTGCCGGCGTTCTGATAGCCCACCGCGCGGCCGATCTTCAGCGCCAGGTCGCAGACCTCGGCGCGCTGTGCGTTGGTCAGGTAGGGGGCGGGGGCGCGTTCGACGACCTTCTGGTTGCGCCGCTGCACGGTGCAGTCGCGCTCATACAGGTGGTATAGCCCGCCGTGATGATCCCCCAGCAGCTGCACCTCGACATGGCGCGCGCGGGTGATCATCTTTTCCAGATAGCCCTCGCCATTGCCGAAGGCGGCCTCGGCCTCGCGCCGGCCCTCGCGGATGCGGGTCTCCAGGTGCTCGGCGCTGTCGATGGCGCGCATGCCGCGCCCGCCGCCGCCGTGGCTGGCCTTCAGCATCAGCGGATAGCCGATCTCGGCGGCCTCCTTGCCGATGGTCTCCATGTCCTCGCCCAGCACATCCGTGGCGGGGATCACCGGCACGCCGGCCTTGATCGCCACCTGCCGGGCGCTGGCCTTGTCGCCCAGCGCGCGCATCGTTTCGGCGCGCGGGCCGATAAAGGTGATGCCGGCCTCGGCACAGGCATCCACCAGCGCCGGGTTCTCGCTGAGCAGGCCATAGCCGGGGTGGATGGCATCGGCGCCGGCCTCGCGCGCGGCGCGGATGATTTCCGGGATCGACAGATAGGCCGCCACCGGCCCCAGCCCCTCGCCGATGCGATAGGCCTCGTCGGCCTTGAACCGGTGCAGGCTCAGCTTGTCCTCTTCGGCATAGACGGCAACCGTGCGCTTGCCCATCTCGTTGGCCGCGCGCATCACGCGGATGGCGATCTCGCCGCGATTGGCGATCAGGATCTTGCGGAAATCGGCCATCTCTGCCCCTTGGTCCATGGTGATTTGCGTTGTTCTAGGGCGCCTGCTGCGCCGCGGCAAAGGTTTTGTGACCTCGCGTCACCGCCCGGCTGCGGGATCACGGATGGCGGCGGGGGTCTGGATACCCAGTTGCTGCATGTTGGCGATCAGGTCCTCGCGCAGGATGTGGTGCAGATGCGCCGGGCCATGGTCCGGGCCAAGGGCGGCCAGCGCATCGTGCCAGGCCCGGCCCAGCATGACGAAATCCGCCCCGCGCGCGATCAGTCGCAGAATGTCCAGGCCCCCGTCGACCCCGCCATCGGCGATCAGGGGCAGGTCCGGCACCGCGTTGCGGATGGCGGGCACCACATCCGCCACCGCCGGGCAGCCGTCGAACTGGCGCCCGGCATGGTTCGACACCCAGACGGCGTTCACCCCCTCCGCCTGCGCGCGGGTGGCGTCCTCGGGGCGCAGCACGCCCTTGATCACCAGCGGGCCGTCCCAGGCATCGCGCAGGGCGGCCACGTAGTCCCAGTCCGGGTTCACCCGCAGCAGATAGCCCGCATGCGCGGTCGAGGGCGCATCGCGGTCGATCTTCAGATAGCCGTCCATCAGCCGCAGCCGGGGGATGCCGTGGCGCAGGGTGCCGATGGACCAGCGCGGGCGGGTGGCGGCCTGCCAGATCATGCGGGGGGTCTTTTTCGGCGGAATTGCCAGATCGGCCCGGCGCTGGCGTTCCCGGCGCGAGGGGGCGGGCACGTCGACGGTCAGCACCAGCACCCCGAACCCCGCCCGGCGCGCGCGCTCCAGCATGTCGGCGCGGATGGCGGGGTCGGCGGGCGGGTAAAGCTGGAACCAGCCCATGGGGCCGGCCAGGGGGCCGATCTCCTCGGGCAGGCGGGTGGCGACGGTGGACAGGGCATAGGGGATGCCATGGGCGCGGGCATGGCGGGCCAGCGCGGGTTCGGCGCCGGGCCAGATCAGGCCGGACATGCCGACGGGCGCGATGCCGAAGGGGGCGCTGTAATCGCTGCCCAGAAGGGTCGTTTCCAGCACGGGCGTCAGGGGACCGGCCAGCACGCGCGGGGTCAGCCGGATGGCATCCAGCGCGGCGCGGTTGACCCGATGGACAGAGCCGCTGCCGGTGGCGCTGTCCAGATATTCCCAGACGAAATGCGGCAGCCGGCGCCGGGCACGGGCGCGCAGGTCCACCAGTGCGGGATAACGCAGATCAAGGTCCACAAGCGCCCTCCGGTGACAGGCGCGCGGCGGCCCCG
>SKHK01000139.1 GCA_007117005.1 Paracoccaceae bacterium | reverse complement strand
TCTTCATGTGCCGGATAGCGTCCGGCTTCGATCACGCCGCCTGGCAGGATAGCCGGGCAGCGGCCGTGCGCTTACGCCATGTCAAGCGCGCGGCAGTCGTTCGGCATCCAGCCGATCTCGATGGTGCTGCCGGGTTTGTGGCGCACCTGGTCGGGGGCGTTGCGGGACTTCATGATGAAATTCTCGTTGCCCGCCACCTTCAGCCGGGTGCGGAACACGTCACCCATATAGATGAATTCCAACACCTCGGCCTTGATCAGATGCGCATCCTGATGCAGCCGGTCGCGGTTGGACTCCACCCGCTCTGGCCGGATCGACACCCGCGTCCGCTCGCCGGCCTGCGACACGTTGATCGGCCGCGCATCGATCAATTCGCCATTGTCCAGCTCGACGACACAGCTGTCGCCCTTGATCTCTTTTACCCGGCCATCAAGCGTGTTGTTCTCGCCGATGAACTGCGCAACAAAGCTGTTTTCCGGCTCTTCATACAGCACATCGGGCGGGGCAAGCTGCTGGATACGGCCGTCATCAAAGACCGCCACATTGTCCGACATCGTCAGCGCCTCGGTCTGGTCATGGGTGACATAGACCGTGGTGATGCCCAGATCATGCGCCAGGCGTGTGATCTCGAACTGCATGTGCTCGCGCAGCTGCTTGTCCAGCGCGCCCAGCGGCTCGTCCATCAGCACCACCTCGGGCTCGAAGACCAGCGCCCGGGCCAGCGCGATGCGCTGCTGCTGGCCGCCCGAAAGCTGCGCCGGGCGGCGCCCGGCAAAGGCGCCCATCTGCACCATGTCCAGTGCGCGTTTGATCTTCTGCTCGCGCACCGACTTGCCCATGCCGCGCACTTCCAGCGGAAAGGACAGGTTCTCGCCCACCGACATGTGCGGAAACAGCGCGTAGTTCTGAAACACCATGCCGATTCCGCGCTTGTGCGGCGGGATCGAGTTGATGGGCTTGCCATCCAGCATGATCTCGCCGTTGGTGGCGGTTTCGAACCCTGCCAGCATCATCAGGCAGGTCGTCTTGCCAGAGCCGGACGGGCCCAGCATGGTCAGGAACTCGCCCTTGGCGATACTCAGATTGAGGTCTTTCACAACCAGCGTTTCGCCGTCGTAGCTTTTCTGGACCTTGTCGAAGACGACAAATCCGTCCGTGCCGTTTGCTGACACTGGCAATCTCCCCGTTGAACCGGCTTTTCGCCTTGTTGCGGAAAGTAAAGCCCGTCACTGCCCATGTTGCAACCGGTTATTGTGACAAATGCGGATAAGGGCAATTTTTCCAGTATTTGTTGTGAGGCTTGGCGTCGCTTCAGGTCTTTTTCCTGATTATTGACCCATTGGCAGGAAGGTTGACGGCGTATTATCGCGCATCGCCCGCCGCATACCCTCGCACCGCCGGCGTCGGCCGGGGCGGCGCGGCGCCGGCATCCTGCCGGCCTGCCGGGGGATCAAAGCTACAAGGAGGGCATGGTGCGGTCGAGAAGACTCGAACTTCCACGGGAGTTACCCCACAGCGACCTCAACGCTGCGCGTCTACCAATTCCGCCACGACCGCACGCCATGACGCGCCGCTCTTAGCGGCTGAGCGGCGCCTTGTGAAGGGGAAAAAGCGGCCGCCCGGCACCCCCGGCAGCGGGCTGCGCGCGCCAGATCACCAGCGCCAGCGCGACCATCAGAACGGTCGCCATCCAGAAGCCCGGCCAGCTTTGCCCGTCGAACAGGACCGCGTTCATCCGTCGCCCCGGCAGCAAGGTGAACAGCCCCGCAACACCCATCGACCAGATGTACAGCTGCGCCAGCGTCCGGCCATGCGTGACCCTGTCGCCCGCGCGGATGGCGCGGATCGCCCGCCACAGCATGAAGCCCACAAGAAAGGGCAGCGCGTGGATGGGTGTCAGCGGGCCGATGAGGCGGATCTCGAAGATACCCAGCGCGGTGACAGAGGTCACAACCATCGCCATGACCCACAGCCAGCCGGCCATGCGATGCAGCGCATCGCGCCGGCGCCGCAGGATGGCGACGGGGCCTGCGACAAAGGCCAGCAGCGCGGCAACGGTGTGCACGACGATCACGGGCGAGGCGCCAAGAATGGGGTCGAACGTCATGGCGGTTTCCTTTCATCGGTTGCATCCGCGTGCTATTTCCTTGCCCGGTGACGCCAGACGCGGCAAAGCGCGGCTTCGCGACCGAACGGAGGGGTTTCGTGACTGACCCGGCAACGTCATTGGCGATGCGCCAGATGCGGGCCCATCTGGGGGCGCCTGTCGTGCTGGTTGCGCAGGTGGGCGTGGCGCTGTTGCTGGGGCTGTCGGGCCCTTTCGGCACGCTGGAAGGGATGGCGGCCGCCTTGCGCTTTCCCTACTGGGCCGGGATCGTTTTCGGCACCTATGCGCTGGGCACCGCCATTGCGGTGCTGGTTACCGACAGGCTTGACCGTGGCAGCCGCTGGCCGCTGACGCTGCGGGCGCTGCGCGCGGGGGCTGTGATCGGGCTGGCGGTGCTGGCTTTTCTGGCGCTGTGGAACCTGCTCTTTTTCGGGCCGGGCGGGATGCTTGCGCCCTTTCGGCCGTCGGTGCTGGGCGGCGCGATGCTGGTGTCGGTCCTGATCATGGGGCTGCGGGCGCTCTGGCCCGCGCCCGCCGCCACGCCCTTGTCGGGCGCGCATGGCACGCCACCCCTGATGCGCCGCCTGCCGCTGCAAAAGCGCGGCGCGCTGGTCGCCCTGACCGCGACGGATCACTATGTCGAGGTGATCACCACGAAGGGCCGCGACCTGATCCTGATGCGGCTGGCCGACGCCATCGCCGAGGCAGCACCGGTGCGCGGGCTGCAGGTCCACCGCTCGCATTGGGTGGCGCTGGACCGCGTGCGCGGGGTGC
>SKHK01000288.1 GCA_007117005.1 Paracoccaceae bacterium | reverse complement strand
TCATGCGCGCCGAGCGATCTGCCGAAGGCTTCCGCGCGCGGGCGGATGCAACACTCGCCAGTGCCTTTGACGGCACGCGCGAGGCCATGGCTGCATTGCTGGCAGCAGTGCGCGGGTCGGGCGAGGAAAGCGCAGAGGCGCTGGAGGCGGCGACAGCTGGTGCGCAGCGCATGTCGGATGCGCTCGATCAGGCCGAAGCAGCAGCGGGGCGCGCGGGCGCTGCCGGGCGGCAGGCCGGATCGGACACCGCCACTGGCGCAACTGTTGCGCTGACTGGCTGGCAAGCTGTGACGGCTGCCCTGTCCGAGTATGCCGACAAGGCACGCGATATCGGTTCGGATATCGGTCAGGCGCTGGTGGGAGCGTTCGGGGCTGCCGAGAACGCCGTCGCCGATTTCGTGCGCAAGGGGAAGCTGGACTTCCGCGATCTGGTCACTTCGATGATCGCTGATCTGGCACGGCTGGCGGCGCGACGTTTCATCCTTGGGCCACTTGCAGGGCTGCTCTCTGGCGTGCTGGGCGGCGCGGGCGGACTCTTTGCCAATATCTTCCATGCGGGCGGTGTGGTCGGCGGCCCCGCCCCAGCGCGCATGGTGCCTGCCATGGCTTTCGCCGGTGCCCCCCGCATGCATTCCGGCGGCTGGGCCGGGCTCAAGCCAGACGAAGTGCCCGCAATCCTGCAGCGCGGGGAGCGCGTGCTCTCGCGCCGCGAAGCAGCGGGCTACGGCGCGCGCGGCGGGGATGGCAGCACGACTGTGAATGTCACCATCATGGCGCGCGATGCCGAGAGCTTCCGGCAGTCGAGGACACAGGTTGCCGCCGATATCGCGCGCGCAGTCAATCTCGGGCGGCGGGGCATGTGAGTGCGACCCTGCAAGTGGGCACCGGTTGCAGGGGCCAGAGCACGAACCACGGAGAGACTTTATGGCGTTTCACGAGGTCAGGTTTCCGGACAACATTGGCCGCGGCGCGCGCGGCGGGCCGGAGCGACGTACGCAGATCGTCGAGCTTGCGAGCGGCGACGAAGAGCGCAATGCCAGCTGGGCCAATTCGCGCCGCCGCTACGACGTCGCCTATGGCATTCGTCGCGCGGATGATCTGGCGGCTGTCGTGGCCTTTTTTGAGGCGCGGAATGGTCGCCTGCACGGGTTTCGCTTCAAGGATTGGTCGGATTACAAATCCTGCACGCCATCGCAATCGCCCGGCCCGCTCGACCAGCCCATCGGCACCGGCAATGGCAGCGTGACCAGCTTTGCGCTGATGAAGCGCTACAGCTCCGGCGATCAGACCTGGACCCGCGCCATCACCAAGCCTGTCGCAGGCACTGTCCGCCTCGCGCTGGGCGGGGCTGAGCAGGCCAGCGATTGGTCGGTGGATACGACAACTGGCGTGGTGACATTCGGGACAGCTCCGGCGGCGGGAATAGCCATAACCGCCGGGTTCGAATTCGACGTCCCTGTCCGTTTCGACAGCGACACGCTGGACGTCACCCTCGATATCGAGCGGCTGGGTTCGATCACCTCCATTCCCCTGCTGGAGATCCGGCGATGAAACAGCTCGGCCCTGCGCTGCAGGCGCATCTTGATGACGGCACGACCACGCTCGCCTGGTGCTGGCGCATCACCCGCGCGGATGGGGTCAGCTTCGGTTTTACCGATCATGACCGCGTGCTGGTGTTCGAGGGCACCGAGTTTGAACCCGAAAGCGGCTTTGCGGCCTCGGAAATACGCGCCGGGTCGGATCTGTCGGTTGATGCGCAGGACGCCGAAGGCGTGCTGTCCTCTGACCGGATCACCGAGACGGATATTCTCGACGGGCGCTGGGATGCGGCTGAAGTCGAGCTCTGGCGCGTGAACTGGGCGGACACCAGCCAGCGGGTGCTGATGCGCAGAGGCGCAGTCGGGCAGATCCGGCGCGGACGCATGGCCTTTGTGGCGGAAGTCCGCAGCCTTTCGCATGTTCTGGGCCAGACAGTCGGGCGGACGTTTCAGGCAGGCTGCGATGCAGCGCTGGGCGATGCGCGCTGTGGCGTCGATCTGGATGACCCGGCCTACAACGGCAGCGGCGCTGTCATCGACCTGCTGCGCGACCGGGCCTTCACTGCTTCGGGGCTGGCGGGGTTCAGCGCGGGCTGGTTCAGTTTCGGCACGATTGACTGGACCAGCGGTGCCAATACTGGACGGCGCGCGGAGGTGCTGGCCCATGATATGGCTGACGGCATCGCCATTCTCACCTTGCTGGAAGCACCCGTGCGCGCCGTCACCGAAGGCGATGCCTTTACCATTCGCGCTGGTTGCGACAAGCGGATCGAGACTTGCAGCGCCAAATTCAGCAATGTCGCGAATTTCCGGGGCTTCCCGCACATTCCAGGTCAGGACACCATCCTGCGCTACGCCTCGCGCGATGGTGGCCATGAAGGGGGCGTGCTGTGAAAGATGCGATCAGAGCACACCAACGCAACAGCGCCGATCCGTCCATCGTCATTGCGGCTGCGCGCAAATGGCTCGGCACACCTTACCATGATCAGGCGAGCCTGCGCGGGGTCGGTTGTGACTGCCTCGGGCTGGCGCGCGGGGTCTGGCGGGAGGTTGTGGGGCCCGAACCTTTCCCGATCCCACCCTATAGCAGGGACTGGGGCGAAACCGGGTCGTGCGAAGTGTTGGCGGAAGGCGCGCGGCGGATGATGATCGAGGTGCCGGTGATTGATGTGCCACCCGGCGCGCTCGTCCTGTTCCGCATGATGCCGCGTGCAATCGCCAAGCATGTCGGCATCCTGACTGGCCCTGACAGTTTCATCCATGCTTATGAGCGGCTCGGCGTGATCGAGCAGCCGCTCAGTCCCGCCTGGCAACGGCGCATCGCCTTTGCCTTCCTGTTCCCCTTGAGAGATTGATGTAGATGGCAACCCT
>SKHK01000179.1 GCA_007117005.1 Paracoccaceae bacterium | reverse complement strand
GCGGCCAGCGCCGCGGCCACGCGGTCCGGCGGCCAGGCCCCGGCGCCGACCCTTTCCAGCGTGCCGACCAGCGAGCGGACCTGATTATGCAGGAAAGACCGCGCGCGCAGGTGGAAATCGATCGCCTGCCCGCCGCCGCTGACCGCGCGTTCCTCGATCTCCAGCGCATCGAGTGTTTTGACTGGCGAGGCCGCCTGGCACAGGCTGGCGCGGAAGGTGGTGAAATCATGCCGGCCGATCAGGGCGCGGGCGGCCTCGCGCATCGGCGCCAGCCCCAAGGGATGCCTGACCTGCCAGACCTGCCCCTGCGCATGGATCACCGGCGCACGGCGGGCGATCACGCGAAAGGTATAGCGCCGCTCGATGGCCGAAAACCGCGCGTGGAAATCCGCGCTGACCGCCGCGCAGGCGTTCACCGCCACCGGGGCAGGGCGCAGGTGGTGGTTCAGCGCCATCAGCAGCCGTTCCGGCGCCCAGTCGCGGCTCAGGTCGGCATGGGCGACCTGGCCGGTGGCATGCACGCCTGCATCGGTGCGCCCGGCGGCATGGCTGCGGGGCGCACCCGGGTCCAGCCGCGCAAGCGCCGCCTCCAGCGCCCCCTGGACCGAGAGCTGGCCGGTCTGCATCTGCCATCCGCAGAACGGACGGCCGTCATATTCCAGGCGAAAGGCATAACGGGGCATGGGCGGGTCTTGGTGCAAGATGAGTTACGATTGAAACGTCGCACGTAGCAGGAACAGGCTGGAAGGCAATCGAAGCTTTCACGGCGCCATCATCGCGCCTTGGTGGCAAGGCGCGGGCCGGGCAAACCGCTTCATGCCTGCCCCGCTGCAATCGCCGCCAGCCCGGCGCGATAGTCCGGGTAAAGCAGGCTGATACCCAGTTCCGGGCCGATGCGGACCGAACGCAAGCGCTTGTTCTCGCTGTAGAAGGACCGTGCCATCGGGCTCATCGCGGCGGGGTCGAATTGGGTCTCTGGCGGGCAGGGCAGGCCGGTCAGGCGGGCGGCATGGGCGACCACGTTCTGCGGCGGCGCGGGGTCGCCATCGCACAGCAGAAACGGCCCCGTCGCCCCCTGCACCGCCGCCGCGGCCACGATCCGGCCCAGATCGGTGACATGGATGCGGTTGAACACCTGCCCGGGCTTGACCACACGGCGCGCCGTCCCGGCCTGCAGTTGATCGATCGCCGAGCGCCCCGGCCCGTAGATCCCGGCAATGCGCAGCGCCGCCACGCCTGCGCTCTGCGCCTGCCCGAACGCTTGCCAGGCGCCTTCGGCAGCCAGCCGGGCCTTGCCGCGGGCGGTGCCGGGGGCGGGGGGGGTGTTCTCATCCTGCCAGTCATCGCCCGACCCCATGACGCTGGTGGCGGAAAGATAGCCCATCCAGCGCAGGCGTGGCGCGGGCAGGTCGGCCAGCACCTGTAGCACCGGGTCGCCCCCTTCGCCCGGGGCGACGGAACTGATCACATGCGTGGCCTTCGCAAAGGCCTCTGCCAGCGCCGCCACTGGACCGCCGTCCTGCCAGATCACGGGCTCGATACCCTGCGCGGCCAGTGCCGCGGCCCGTTCGGTGCTGCGGGTGGTGCCGATCACGCGCCAGCCGTCCGGCAGGGCGCGGGCCACACGGGCGGCGGCATAGCCGTGACCGATGCTCAGAAACACGTTTTCCATGCCCCTGAATATGCGCGCTCGGGCGCCACGGGCAAGCCGTCACTGCATCCGGGGCCTTTAACCCTGCCCCTGCCGTGCCTATTGTGAACAGGGTCAAGGATGGGGGACATATGGTCATCGGCACCATCGCCGGGCAGGTCGGCCGCACGGTGGATGCCATGGGCGCCACCGTGTCCGAGGCGTTTTTCG
Organism: Paracoccaceae bacterium; assembly: GCA_007117005.1. Lineage (GTDB taxonomy): Bacteria > Pseudomonadota > Alphaproteobacteria > Rhodobacterales > Rhodobacteraceae > Pararhodobacter. The sequence continues at coordinate 1,063 of SKHK01000179.1, read as the reverse complement.
AACCCGTTCTGCGGCTGGGCGTCACCGGCCTGTCGCGGGCGGGCAAGACGGTGTTCATCACCTCGCTGGTGACGAACCTGCTGGAACCCGCGCGCATGACCGCGCTGGCCGCGGCGCAATCGGGGCGCATGACCGGCGTCTGGCTGCAGCCGCAACCGGACATGACCCTGCCGCGTTTCGACTATGAGACGCATCTGGCCGCGCTGACCGGTCCGCAGCCGCATTGGCCGGAAAGCACCCGCGCGATATCGGAATTGCGCCTGTCCTTCCGGTTGGCGCCTTCCGGCCTGACCGGCATGCTGACCGGCGCGCTGACCGGGCCGCGGCGGATGCATATCGACATCGTCGATTACCCCGGCGAATGGCTGCTGGATCTGACGCTGATGAGCCGCAGCCATGCCGACTGGTCGCGCCAGACGCTGGCACGCATCCAGTCACGCCCCGAGGCCGCGCGCTTTCTGGCCATGGCCCGCGACACCGACGCCGCCGTGCCGCATGACGAGACGGTGGCGCGCGACCTCGCCGCCGCCTTCACCGACTATCTGCACGCCGCGCGCGCCGCCGGCTGGTCGGATTGCGGGCCGGGCCGGTTCCTGCTGCCGGGCGATCTGGCGGGCTCGCCCGTGCTGACCTTCGCGCCCCTGCCGGAACCCGCCAGCCCCCGCCGCGGCAGCCTGTGGCGCGAGATGCAGCGCCGCTATGACGCCTATTGCCGGCAGGTGGTGCGGCCGTTCTTCGAGAATCACTTTGCCCGCATCGACCGGCAGGTGGTGCTGGTCGATCTGATCGAGGCGGTTCAGCGCGGGCCGGCGGCTCTGGATGACCTGCGCCGCACGCTGGCCGAGGTGCTGGGCGCCTTCCGCCCCGGCTCCAACAGCTTTCTGGCCACGCTCCTGCGCGGGCGGCGGGTGGAAAAGCTCCTCTTCGCCGCCACCAAGGCCGACCATCTGCACCACAGCCAGCACCCCGCGCTGGGCGCGCTGGCCGAGGCGATGCTGGCCCAGGCCCGCGACCGCGCGCGCTATGCCGGCGCGGGCACCCAGGCGCTGGCGCTGGCGGCCCT
>SKHK01000290.1 GCA_007117005.1 Paracoccaceae bacterium | reverse complement strand
TGGCCGCCGGAACCGCGCTGATCTTCATGGAGGGGCTGCGCGACGCCTGGTTGATGGCCAAGCTGGCCGCCGTGGCCGGGATGGTGCTGATCCATGCCTGGCTGGGCCATCTGATCGGCAAGTCGGGCGAGGGCGCGGGGCGCTACCGCCTGCCCTCGCCGCTGCCCGCTCTGGGGGCGCTGATCGCCCTGATGGCCGCCGTGCTGTGGCTGGTGCTGGCCAAGCCCGACCTTGCCCCGCTGGCCGAGCATCTGCCCGACTGGCTGCGTCAGCCGCTAGGACGCGAGCTGGACCCGGCGCTGGTGCCGATCTGATAATCGAAGACGAGCTTGCCGCCATGCCAACCCGTGACCCCCGTCAGCCCGGCCACGATCAGCGACAGAAGCAGCCCCAGCGGCAGCACGGCCGCCTCGGGCTGGCCGATGCGCAGCCACCAGTTGGCCCCCATCAGGGACAGAAGCATCACCGCAAGGATGAAATGCGTCCAGCTGGCCGAGCGGTTGCGGATGCCCGGCACGATCAGCAATTCCACCGTGCCGGTGATCCCGGCGACCACCCCCATGGCGAAGGCGCCGAAGGCCGCCCAGCCGGCGGCCACGGGCCAGAAGCCGTCACCCGTGACCCAGTAAAGCAGGTCCGCGCCCAGCACGCAGAAGCTCAGCGCGATGGGAAAGGCCACCAGCATCGCATGCAGCGGATGCCCGGCAATGGCGACGCGGCTTTCGGTGGCCTGCAGGGCGCGGTTCTCATGGACCGGGTCGGTCAGATCGGGCTCGGGATCGGTGCTGGACAAGGGCGTTCTCCATTGCGGGCTAAAGGATACAAGCGCGCAGCCCTGCTTGCGGTTCCCATGGCGCTGGCGGGCTGCGAGGGGCCGCTATCCGCGCTTTCGCCCGCCGGGCCGGCGGCGCGCGACATTGCCGGGCTGTGGTGGGTGATGCTGGCCGGTGCCGGGGCGCTGACAGCTCTGGTGCTGGTGCTGCTGGCCTCGGCCTTCGGCCCGCCCCGGCAGATCACGCCCAGGCGCTGGACGCATGGGCTGGGCCTCGGCCTCTCGGCTGTGGTGCTGATCCCGCTTCTGGGCGCCGGGCTCTGGGTGGGCGAGCGGATCCTGCCGCGCGATGACGGGGCGCTGGAGGTGCGCGTCCATGCCGTGCAATGGCATTGGGAGTTCACCCATCAGGGCCCGGATGGCCCGGTCGAGACACGGGACCGCCTGATCCTGCCCGCCGGCCAGCCGGTCGATATGGTGATCACCAGCGCCGATGTGATCCATTCGCTCTGGGTGCCGCAGCTGGGTGGCAAGATGGACGCGATCCCCGGCCGCACCAACCGGCTGCGCCTGCAGGCGGACGCGCCGGGCCTGCTGCACGGCCAATGCGCCGAGTTCTGCGGCGTGGGCCATGCGGTCATGCGTTTCGAGGTGCTGGTGGTTGCGCCCGAGGATTTCGAGGCCGCGCTGGCCGAAGCCGCAGGAGGCCATGATGACTGACGTGACCCTGCACGACGCGGAAACCCGGGCACCGGCCGAAACCCTGACCATCCCCGCCAACCCGCCCCGCCGCGCGCTGGGGCTGCACCGCGAGCTTGACCGCGTTTGGCGCAACGATCCGGGTTGGTGGGGGCAGGTCACGGCGGTCAGTCACACCACGCTGGGCCTGCGCTTCATGGGCACGGCGCTGGTCTTTTTCCTGATCGGCGGCGTGCTGGCGATGCTGATCCGCGCCCAGCTGGCCACGCCCGAGGGCGCCTTTCTGGACACAGACCTCTACAACCAGTTCTTCACGATGCATGGCAGCATCATGATGTTCCTCTTTGCCATTCCCATGCTGGAGGGGCTGGCGATCTATCTGTTGCCGAAGATGCTGGGCACGCGTGACATGGCCTTTCCGCGCCTGACCGCGCTGGGCTACTGGTGCTATCTGTTCGGCGGGCTGATCATGCTGACCGCATTGCTGTTCGGCCTGGCCCCGCGCGACGGCTGGTTCATGTACACGCCGCTTTCCGGCGCCACCCACAGCCCCGGCATCAACGCCGATATCTGGCTGCTGGGCGTGACCTTCGTGGAAATCTCGGCGCTGGCCGCGGCGGTGGAAATTACCGTGACCATCCTGCGCCAGCGCGCGCCGGGGATGAAGCTGACCGAGATGCCGCTCTTTGCCTGGTACATGCTGGGCACCAGCGCGATGATGCTGGTGGGCTTTCCGCCGCTGATCCTGGGCTCGGTGCTGCTGGAGATCGAGCGAGCCTTTGGCTGGCCCTTTTTCGAGGTGGCGCGCGGCGGTGATCCGCTGCTGTGGCAGCACCTCTTCTGGCTCTTCGGCCACCCTGAGGTCTATATCATCTTCCTGCCCGCCGCTGGCGTGATGTCCACCCTGATCCCGGTGCTGAGCCGCACGCCCATCCTGGGCTATGGCGCCATCGTCGCCTCGATTCTGGCGCTGGTGTTCCTGTCCTTCGGGCTCTGGGTGCATCACATGTTCACCGTGGGCATCCCGCATATGGCGCTGGCGTTCTTCTCGGCCGCCTCGCTGCTCGTCGCCGTGCCGACGGTGGTGCAGGTCTTCGCCTGGATCGGCACGATGTGGAAAGGGCGGCCGGAACTGGTTCTGCCGATGTATCACATCCTCGGCTTCTTCCTGACTTTCGTGATGGGCGGGCTGACCGGCGTGATGCTGGCGGTGGTGCCGTTCAACTGGCAGGCGCATGACACGGCGTTCGTGACTGCGCATCTGCATTATGTGCTGATCGGCGGCTTCGTCTTTCCGATGATGGCCGCGGCGGTATGGTGGATGCCGCTGATCACCGGGCGGGCGCGGGTGCGGGGGCTGGGCGAGGCGGCGTTCTGGGTGATCCTGGTCGGCTTTCACGGCACCTTTTTCATCATGCATCTGACCGGGCTGATCGGCATGCCCCGGCGGATCAATATCTATCCCGACAACCC